>CAJUHN010000189.1 GCA_910585935.1 uncultured Lachnospiraceae bacterium
AGCAGTCCTGTTAGGGGCTGCGAATTTAGTGTCCGCTACGTCTGGAACGGAGCGAGAGCGCGGCTTCGTTGGAATAATCTTGTTCCTGTGCGACCCTTTTTTCAAAATGTTTCACATAAAAGAATCTCAACAAATCAACAACAATTAAAATATAATAACAACTATAAACATCATACCCTAACTAAAAAAAGATGCCATAAAAAGAACTTTCCTTTTATGACATCTTTTCTCTTTCATTCTTTTTTATTCTACATCATAGAGTTTCGATAATTTCTGTAAATAATTATATCTTTCCTCTGCTACTTTCTCTGCCTTATCAAATAATTCTTGTGCTCTATTTGGATTAGAACGAGCTAAAGAACTATAGCGCACTTCACTCTTGATGAAATCTGCATAACTTTCTGTAGGAGCTTTTGAATCTAACTGGAATGGATTCTTTCCTTCTTCCTTCAATAGAGGATTGAAACGGAATAAATTCCAATAACCTGCTGCTACTGCTTTCTTCTCTTCTGCCTGTGCCTGTGTCATACCACCCTTAATACCATGATTAATACATGGAGCATAAGCGATGATTAAAGAAGGACCTGGATAGTTTTCAGCCTCTGTAATCGCTTTAATACATTGATTATAATCTGCACCCATAGCGATCTGTGCTACATATACATATCCATAGCTCATAGCGATTTGAGCGAGGTCTTTTTGTTTTATATCTTTACCACCAGCAGCGAATTGTGCTGTTGCACCAGTAGGAGTAGCTTTAGAAGATTGTCCACCTGTGTTAGAATATACTTCTGTGTCAAATACAAAAACATTGACATCTCTTCCACTCGCGATCACATGATCCAAACCTCCGAAACCGATATCGAATGCCCAACCGTCACCACCGAAAACCCATTGAGATTTCTTAGATAACATATCTGCATCTTTTAAGATTTCGTTCGCTTTTTCACAGCCACATTCTTTTAATACAGCTACTAATTTTGCAGTTGCTGCACTATTTTCCTGACCATTGTCAAAAGTATCTAAATATGCCTTGCAAGCTTCTTTTACATCGTCTTTTGTAGAAGTTTCATGTAATTCTTCAATTTTGCTCTTTAAGCCTTTTCTCAAAGCACTCTGTGCTAAAGCCATACCAAAACCGAACTCTGCATTATCTTCAAATAAAGAATTAGACCAAGCAGGACCTTTTCCTTCTTTATTTACAGTATAAGGGGTAGATGGAGAAGAGTTACCCCAGATAGAAGAACATCCTGTTGCATTTGCAATATACATTCTATCTCCAAATAACTGAGTGATTAATTTTGCATAAGGTGTTTCACCACAACCAGCACATGCACCAGAGAACTCAAGTAAAGGTTTCTTGAACTGACTGCCCTTTACAGAAGTTTCTTTAAATTTATTCAGTACTTCTGGCTTTTCAGAAACAGATTGACCATAGTCAAATACCTTTTGAGAAGCAGCTCCATTTTCTTCAAAAGAACCCATCGTGAGCGCTTTTTGACCTTTCTTTCCAGGACATACATTTGCACAAACTCCACAGCCTGTACAATCCATAGCAGATACAGTAACAGCGAATTTCAATTCTGCTAATCCTGTCATAGCTAAAGTCTTTGTACCTTCTGGCGCATCATTTGCCTCTGCTTCTGTCATCACTGCTGGACGGATTACTGCATGAGGGCATACATAAGAACAGAAGTTACATTGAATACAATTTTCTGGATTCCACATAGGAATATCCACTGCAATACCACGTTTTTCAAATGCAGAAGAACCAGACGGTGTAGAACCATCTACATAATCTTTAAATGCGGATACTGGCAATTTATTTCCTTCCTGTGCGCTCACTGGAATTTGAACATCATTTACAAAATCTACAACATCTTTTCTAGTACCTGATACTTTTCTAGATAAATCTTCATCTCCAGCATTCTTCCAGCTCTCTGGTATCTGAACTTCTACTGCATCTTGAATACCTCTGTCGATAGCTGCATGATTCATAGCAACAACAGCTTCTCCTTTTCTGCCATAAGTAGCAGTTGCAGCATCTTTCATATATTTCACAGCATCTTCTACAGGAATAACATTTGCTAATTTGAAGAAAGCAGCCTGTAATACAGTATTAATACGTCCGCCAAGACCGATTTCTTTTCCGATTTTAATACCATCGATGGTATAGAATTTGATATTATGTTCTGCCATATAGCGTTTTGCTTGTCCGGGAAGATGTTCTTCTAACTGTTCCATATTCCAGCTACAGTTCAATAAGAAAGTACCGCCATCTTTGATATCTTGAACCATATTATATTTGTGTACATAAGAAGGATTATGGCAAGCTACAAAGTTAGCTTTTGAAATTAAATAAGTGGATTGAATTTTGTTCTTACCAAAACGTAAGTGAGAAATTGTCACACCACCAGATTTTTTGGAGTCATAATCGAAATATGCCTGAGCGTACATATCGGTATGATCACCAATGATCTTAATAGAGTTCTTATTCGCACCTACTGTACCATCTGCGCCTAATCCCCAGAATTTACAGCTAATTGTGCTTTCTGGTGTTGTATTAGGATTTTTACCGATAGGTAAAGATAAATGGGTCACATCATCTTCAATGCCGATTGTGAATTTCTTCTTTTCTGTATTTTCATATACAGCAATAATCTGTGCAGGAGTAGTATCTTTAGAACCTAAACCATAACGTCCGGAATATACTGGAACATTATTAAATTCTGTATCCTTTAATGCTGCTACTATGTCTAAGTATAGAGGCTCCCCCTGTGCGCCTGGCTCTTTTGTTCTGTCTAATACAGAGATCTGTTTTACTGTCTTAGGCATTACAGAAAGTAAATGTTTTGCGCTGAATGGTCTGTAAAGACGAACTTTAATCACACCAACTTTTTCTCCAGCTTCCATTAAGTAATCAATCGTTTCATCTATTGTTTCACATACAGAACCCATAGCGATAATCACTTTTTCAGCATCTTCTGCGCCATAGTAGTTGAATAATTTATAATCTGTTCCAATCTTTTCATTGATTTTGTTCATATAATCTTCTACTACTTGAGGTAATGCATCATAGTAAGGATTACATGCTTCTCTTGCTTGGAAGAAGATATCTGGATTCTGTGCAGAACCTCTCTGGCAAGGATGTTCTGGATTCAAAGCATGACGACGGAATTCATTCACTGCATCCATATCCATCATTTCTTTTAAATCTTCATAATCCCACATTTCAATTTTTTGAATCTCATGAGAGGTGCGGAAACCATCGAAGAAATTTAAAAATGGAACTTTTCCTTTAATTGCTGCTAAATGTGCTACTGGTGTTAAATCCATAACTTCCTGTACGCTAGAACAGCAAAGCATAGCAAAACCTGTTTGACGACATGCATAAACGTCAGAGTGATCACCGAAAATAGATAAAGCATGGCTCGCTAATGCACGAGCAGAAACATTGATCACACCCGGAAGTAATTCACCTGCAATTTTATACATATTCGGAATCATCAACAGCAAACCTTGAGATGCAGTAAAAGTTGTAGTCAATGCACCTGCTGCTAAAGAACCATGTACTGTACCAGCCGCGCCGGCTTCTGATTGCATTTCTGTCACTTGAACTTCCTGTCCAAAAACATTTTTTCTTCCTTCTGTTGCCCATTTATCTGCTAATTCAGCCATAACAGATGATGGAGTGATGGGATAAATTGCTGCTACATCAGTAAATGCATAGGACACATGTGCAGCGGCAGTATTTCCATCCATGGTTTTCATTTTTCTACCCATTTGTTTTTAAACCTCCTAAGTAAATAACTTTTTTGTAAAGACCATATTTTCTTTAAGGTCACTAATTTTATTCTAATATATTTTTAAAAAAAATACAATGGATATTCTGTAAAATCCTTGTATTTTTTTTGATAATTTAATACTTCTCTACTCCACCCTTTGTAATAATCCATTTTATAAATGCACTTTTTGCCACAGGCGTTTTGGAAAAGCTATAAGTCAGTAAAAATCTCTCCCTCGCTATTTCCATCTTTTTTAAATCATTTCCATACATAGTAGCTAAAACTTCTCCCTTTTTTACCGCGTCCCCGATCTTTTTATGCAAAACTAAACCCACGGATAAATCAATTTCGCTCTCTTTTGTTTCTCTTCCGCCACCTAGTAATAAACAAACCATTCCAATTTCTTCTGTTTCTATTTTCTCCACAAATCCATCTTCTTCTGCTTTTATCTCCATAACAATAGAAGCCTTTGGCAAAAGTTCTGTATTATCAATCGCTCTGGCATCTCCGCCTTGCGCCTCTACAAATTCCTGAAATTTTTTTAATGCTGATTTATCTTCAATTGTGCCGAGTAATTTTTCTCTCGCCGCTTCTATATTTTCTACTCTTTTTGTTCCCACTAACATATAAGCGCCTAATGTTATCACCAATTCTAATAAATCTTTTGCCCCATTGCCATTTAATGTATCAATCGCTTCTTTCACTTCTAAAGCATTTCCTACTGCAAATCCTAATGGCTGATCCATATCTGAAATAATCGCCACGGTTTCTTTTCCTGCATTTGTTCCAATTTTTACCATTTCTCTAGCGAGTGCCAGTGCATCTGCTTCCTTTTTCATAAAAGCACCTTTTCCTGTCTTCACATCTAAGACAATCACATCTGCACCCGCTGCTAATTTCTTGCTCATAATGCTAGAAGCAATTAAAGAAAGGTTATCCACCGTTGCTGTCACATCTCTCAATGCATATAATTTTTTATCAGCAGGAGCTAAATCTCCCGTCTGACCAATAATCGCCATTTTAATAGAATTTACATTTTGGATAAACTGTTCTTTTGTTAAATCAGTAGAAAATCCTGGAAAACTCTCTAACTTATCAATCGTGCCCCCTGTGTGTCCTAATCCGCGTCCAGACATCTTCGCAACTGGCACGCCAAGCGCTGCCACCATAGGTCCTAGCACAAGGGAAGTCTTATCCCCTACCCCTCCTGTACTATGTTTATCCGCTTTTAGCCCTTCTATTTCAGACAAATCCATGATATCCCCACTATTTGCCATCGCCATAGTTAGTTCTACAGTTTCATCTTCTGTCATTCCTTTGAAATAGACTGCCATCAAAAAAGCTGACATTTGATAATCTGGAATCTCTTCTTTTGTATATCCCTCGATCATAAATTCAATTTCTTCTTTTGTGAGTTCTTCTCCGTTTCTCTTTTTCATAATTAAATCATACATTCTCATAGCGTCTACACTTCCTATCTTATTTTCTTATCACATTCCAAAAGCTCTCTCCAATATTCAGTGTCGGCAGTTTGAATATTTCAGAAATAGTTTGCCCAATATTAGCAAAGGTTTTCCCCGTTTTTAAGTCAATATTTTCCTTTAATTCCTTTCCATATAATAGCAATGGCACATACTCTCTAGAATGATCGGTACTCAACGTCGTGGGATCGCATCCATGGTCTGCATTGATAATTAAAATATCTTCTTCTTTCATCGCGTTTATAATATCAGGAAGCACCTTATCAAATTCTTCCAATCCGTTAGCATAGCCCAAAACATCATTTCTATGCCCCCACTTCATATCAAATTCTACTAAATTAGTAAAAATAAGCCCTTTACTTTCTTCTTTCATATATTGAATCGTTTTTTGTACTCCATCCATATTATCTTTTGTATGCACAGCTTCTGTAATTCCCACTTTATCAAAAATATCTTCTATCTTTCCAACTGCAATCACATCTAATCCGACCTCTTTCATTCGCACTAATAAATTATCCATAGGAGGTTTGAGAGAAAAATCTCTTCTATTTGCTGTTCTGACAAATTTTCCTTCTTCTCCGACAAATGGTCTAGCTATCACTCTTGCGACCGCATGTTCTCCCTTTAAAATCTCTCTCGCTATCTCACACATCTGATAAAGCTGTTTTGGGGAATAAATTTCTTCATGACAAGCGATCTGAAATACACTATCTGCTGAAGTATACACAATCGGATAGCCTGTCTTTCTATGCTCTGTTCCTAATTGTTTTATAATCTCTGTTCCAGAAGCAGCACAATTTCCTAAAACCCCTTTTAACTTCGCCTTACTTTTAAATTCTTCTAATATTTCTTCTGGAAATCCATTTGGATAAGTAGGAAATGGCTGTTTGGAGTAGATACCTACCATTTCCCAATGACCTGTAGTAGTATCCTTTCCATCTGAAATTTCACCTAATCTTCCATAACAACCTTTTGGTTTTTCCACTGGCAAAATATTTTTCATTCCTTCAATATTTCCCAAACCTAATTTTCTCATATTTGGAATAGATAGCCCCACTGCTGCTGCCAAGTTTCCCAATGTATTACTCCCTTCATCATGAAATCTCGCTGCATCTGGAAGTTCTCCCATGCCCACACTATCTAAAATAATCCATATCACACGATTTACCATAATCATCAACCTCTCTATTTAAAGACATTCTTTTATAAAACTTTCTATCTCTTCCTTTTTTCCCTTCACACTCCCTTGAATCATTTCCTTCTTTCCTCCCCCTTTTCCCTCAAATCTCTTCTGAAATTCCTCTCCAAACTCTCTTATATCTTTTGTTTTACTCCCTGCAATATACTGAAATCCCTCTTGGTTTGGTACAAATACAATGCAAAATTCCTTTACCTTTTCTAATGCCATATTCATAAGATAACGCATTTCATTGGTAGAAATCCCCTCTTCAAAAAAATAAACACTTCTTTCCCCTTCTTTTATTTTCTGCACTTTTTCTTTAAATATTTGTGTTCTTAAATCACTTATCAACCCTTTTGCTTGAAATAACTCCTCTTTTAAGTGCTTGACTGCCTCTTCTACCTCATTTTGCTTTACCGATAATAAAACAGAAATTTCTGATACACTGTCCATTTTTTTATGATAATCCTCCAAAGCCCGGAATCCACATAACATACTCACTCTTGTTCCTCCTTTATATCTCTGTCCAGAGAGCAATTTAATCACACCAATTTCTCCTGTTCTCTTTACATGGGGAGCACAACAAGCGCATTTGTCATATCCGGGGATTTCCACTATCCTCACTTGTCCTTCTATTTCTATTTTACTGCGATATTCTAAATTTTTTAGTTCCTCTTTCTCCAGAAAATAGCTGAGAATCGGCAGATTTTTTACTACTGCCTCATTTGCTTCTTTTTCTATTTCCCTTAAATTCTCTTTTGTCAACTCTCCATTAAAATCCATTGTGATCGCTTCACTTCCCATATGAAAGCCGATATTGTCATATCCAAAATGCCGATGTACAAGTCCAGATATAATATGTTCTCCTGAATGATTCTGCATTCGGGAAAATCGTTCTGAAAAATCAATCTTTCCTTCTACCACACTCCCTTTTTCTATGGGTATTTTTACTTTATGATAAATAATATTCCCCTTTTCTTGTACATCTTCCACTTCTATGTTTCCTAATCTTCCCAAATCAGCCGCTTGTCCTCCTCCTTCCGGAAAAAAAGCCGTCTGGTCAAGCACAATAAAAAATTCTTCGTCTTTTTTTAAACACTCTAAAACTTCCGCTGTAAATTCTTCTCTATGGCTATCTTCATAATATAGCTTTTTTGTTTCCATTTATTTCCTCTCCTTATTCTTTTTTCCATTATAGCAAAAAATCTATTACTTGCATAGCTTTAGTCTATTATCTGTCTAAATTGTAAAAAATATAGAAAGATTAAAAAAATAAGGGGATAATGAGAAACACTTTGATGAAAGGGGGCGCACAGGGAGGCAATGTCATTTAGTTAAGGCATTGGCGAGGTCGCTCCTTTCAGAGCAAGGTATA
>CAJUHN010000190.1 GCA_910585935.1 uncultured Lachnospiraceae bacterium
AGTCATGGATGTGAGGTAGTCGGAGTGGATGTTGTGCCAGAAGTGGTGGAAACGTTAAATCAAGGTCATATTCATATTGAAGAACCTGGATTAGAGGAAGTGATAAAAGAGTGTGTGGAGAAAGGGAGATTTCGAGCTTCTCTCAAACCAGAAGAAGCCGATGCTTTTCTTATTTCTGTTCCAACCCCGAATCAGGAAGATAAATTTTTAAGTTGTGATCTCACGTATGTGTTAGAAGCGGTAACATCCATTCTTTCTTATTTAAAAAAGGGAAATACGATAATTGTAGAATCTACGATAGCACCGAAATCTATGGATGACTATGTAAAACCTATTTTAGAAGAAGCAGGATTTGTGATAGGAGAGGATATTTATTTGGCACATTGTCCTGAGCGAGTGCTTCCGGGACAAATCCTATATGAGTTAAAACATAATAATCGGATCGTGGGAGGAATCACAGCCGCTTGTACAGAACATGCAGCCGAAGTGTATGCTACGTTTGTAGAGGGAGAGATCATAAAGACAGAGGCAAAGACGGCAGAACTTTCTAAGTGTATGGAAAATACCTTTCGAGATGTGAATATTGCACTTGCGAATGAGTTGGCGAAGATCTGCTATCGACTGGATATAAATTGTCTGGATGTGATAGAGATGGCAAATAAACATCCAAGAGTGAATATCCATCAGCCCGGACCGGGAGTAGGAGGGCATTGCCTTGCGATCGATCCCTATTTTATTTGTGCGAAAGCGCCAGAAGAAGCGAAGATGATACGACTTGCGCGGGATACGAATAAGAGTATGCCGAAGTTTGTGGTAGACAAAGTAAATATGTTAATGAAGGGGATAACGGAAGCGAAGATAGCGGTATTTGGAGTGACGTATAAAGGGAATGTAGATGATATGAGAGAAAGCCCAGCGCTAGAAGTGATAGAGCTTTTAAAAGAAGAGGGCTATCGAATATCGGTGTATGATCCGCATGTAAAAAGAAGGGAATATGAATCGCTGGACGAAGCGATAGAGGATGCAGATTTAATTCTTATTTTGACAGATCATAAGGAATATAAAGATATGTCGTATAGAGAAATAGGGAAGAAAATGCGCCATGCGGTTATTTTTGATACCAAGAATATGATAAAGGTACAAGAAGACGCAGAGATGAAAGTCATTAATTATGGGAATTTGTATCAGTATAAAAAGTAAGAGAAAATAAAAATATTTATGCAAATCATGCAGAAATGAGGAAAAAAATGAATCATAAGATAAGGGTGATGAGTGTATTTGGAACAAGACCAGAAGCGATTAAAATGTGCCCACTTATCAGAGAGCTTGAAAAACGAAAAGAAATAGAAAGTATTGTGTGTGTTACAGGACAACACAGACAAATGTTAGACCAAGTGCTTGATATATTTCAAGTAAAACCAGATTATGATTTAAAGTTAATGAAAGATAGGCAAACATTGACGACAATTACAACAGAGGTACTTTTACATTTAGGAACACTGTTTCAGGAGGTAAAACCAGATATCATATTAGTACATGGAGATACTACGACATCTTTTTCGGCAGCGTTAGCTGCTTTTTATCAACAGATACCCGTAGGACATGTAGAAGCAGGACTTCGCACGTATGATAAATATTCCCCATTTCCAGAAGAAATGAATCGCAAGATGATCTCACAAATCGCAGAATTGTATTTTGCACCAACGGAAAATAATAAAAAGAATCTAAAGAAAGAGAATATTCAGGAAGGTATTTATGTGACAGGAAATACGGTAATCGATGCATTTCCATATACGGTAAAAAAAGATTATATCTTCAAAGAGGAAAGAATAAAAAAGATTGATTTTTATAAAAAAAGATTGATTTTAATGACCGCACATCGCAGAGAAAATCTGGGGAAACCATTAGAGAATATTTGCTATGCCATAAAACATTTAGCGGAAGAGAATAGGGATATACAAGTGGTATACCCTGTGCATTTAAATCCGGTAGTGCGTAGTACCGTGTATGAAATCTTAGGAAATGTAGAAAGGGTATATCTTACAGAGCCTATGGATGTAGAAGATATGCACAATTTAATGTCACAAAGTTTTCTTATTATGACTGATTCGGGAGGACTTCAAGAAGAAGGACCACACTTTGGAATTCCAGTGGTGGTACTCCGAACAGAAACAGAACGTCCAGAAGCGGTAGAAGCTGGTACTGTGGTAGTGGCAGGAACAAAAGAGGAAGAGATATTTGAAATCGCGAATACCTTATTAAACAATACACAAGTATATGAAAAGATGGCACATGCGATAAATCCTTATGGAGATGGGCACGCGAGTGAGAGAATTGTAGAGGCTTTAATCGAGTGGAAGAAAAATAAGAAGAACGAATTAGAAATGAGGAAATAGATGGAGAATCATTATTTAGTGACCGTGATTATAACAACATATAATGCAGAAAATACGATAAAAAAAGCAGTAAGATCTGTGTTAAATACCATAGAATATCAAAAAATAGAAATCGTAATGGTAGATGACTGTTCTATAGATACTACTTATCAAATTATAGAGGATTTATCTGCTAGATATAAAAATATTTCGATTTATCAGATGGAAAAGAACAGTGGAGGACCATCTGCGCCTAGAAATTTTGGAATTTCAAAAGCGAGAGGAAAATATATTACATTTTTAGATGATGATGATGAAGTAATAGCAGATAACTTACTTTCTATGGTTCGCAAAGCAGAAGAAGAGGATGTAGATTTTGCGAAAGGATATTTAATGGTAGACGATAGAAAAGAAAAGAGGATAGCGAATCGTTTAGTATCGAAAGGAAATACTATACAAGATACGATTAAAGCTCTTGTAATAGAACAAAGTACAACAGCAGATTCCCTTATTCGGAAATCTTTTTTGGATGATTCTTTGGTAAGATATAGAACTGATATCAAGATAGGAGAAGATAGTTTATTTACTTTTGGATTGTTAGGAAAGGCAAAAAAAGTTCTTTATATAGATGAATTTTTTTATATCTATAATAAACAAGTAAATAATATTTATAATTTATCTTCCACACAAAAAGTATCAGATAAAGAAGTGAGAGATCAAGTGATAGCGTGGAAAAGTTCGGAAGAGATATTAAAAAAAATAGGGCTTAGTTTTTATAAACTTCGTCTTCCAGCAGGGTTTCGTAATCTGATGTTATCTATTGTGAAATATTCTAATGGTATTTCGCAAGAAACATATCAAATGTTATATGAGTTTGCAGCAGAAACTAGAAAAGAGATAGAGGGAGCTATGAATCTTGCGAAACGATATCAAGAGCTTTATGATGCCATTCTTTCCGGAGATTATGAAAAATATCAAAAGGAATCGAAAAGAAGAATGTTAATAAATGGATATGATCTGAAATTTATATTGCCTCTCGTAAAATATTTGAAAAAAGATTATGTCGTTCAGATAGATGAATGGACGGGGCATAATGCTCATGATATGAAAAAGAGTAAAGAATTTGCGGAATGGGCAGATATTATTTGGTGTGAATGGCTATTAGGAAATGCGGTTTATTATACAAAGGTGAAGAATAAAAATCAAAATCTCGTGATACGTGCCCATCGTTTTGAGATAACAAGAGAATTTGGATATCAAGTAGCATGGGATAAAGTAGATGCAGTATTTACGGTATCATATTATTGGTATGAAAAGTTTTCTAAAGTATTTCAGATACCAAGAGAAAAAATGAGGTTATTAAGTAATTATGTAGAAGATAAGATTTATCAAAATCAAAAGACGGAAGATGTGAGATATCATATTGGAATGATTGGTATTTTACCAAAACGGAAAGGATTTTTAAGGGGATTAGAAATATTAAAGAGATTAGTTTCTATTAATCCTAAATTTCAATTTTATGTAATGGGGAAGACAATGGAAGAAGTATCTTGGATAAAAAATAATCCAGAAGAAAAAGAATATTTTGATTTATGTGAGCAGTATATTAAGGAAAATCAGTTACAGGAACATATCATTTATGGAGGATATGTAGAACGAGTATGTTTATATGATTCGATAGGTTATGTATTATCTTTAAGTGACAATGAAGTACCAGAATCTTTTCACTTAGCATTAGTGGAAGGAGGTTGTAGTAATAGTATAGGATTAATGCTCAGATGGTTTGGAGCAGAATATATTTACCCCCAAGATATTATTTTTGACAGCCTAGATGATATAGTAGAAGAAATTAGAAAAGCAAGTGAAGAGAAAGATTATTATAATAGAAAGGCAATACAATTTAGAAATTATATCCTGTCTAATTATACGATAGATAATTTTATAATAGAGGTGAAAAATTACTTGACAAGAGTGAGGATTGGTGGATAGTCGTGCAGAAGAAAAAAAATATTTTACAAAATCTATGGAAAAATCAGGAATACATTCTTTATTATGCAAAAATTATTTTAAAGACAAGAGTTGCTGGTAGTTACTTAGGATTTTTATGGCTATGGATCGATCCCTTGATGTTTATGTTGATTTATAGTTTTGTTGTGATGTTTATTTTTAAAAGCAAAATAGAACATTTTAATGTATTTGTACTTATTGGCATTACGGCATGGAATTTTTTTTCTCGTGCCATGCTTATGGCAACAACTTCTATTGTGAGAAATAAATCTATTTTTCAACAGGTATATTTTCATAAATTTGTATATCCAACTTTATATTTAGTTTCTTATATTTATGAATTTTTCATTTCGTTATCTTTGATTTTGATTGTGATGTTGTTTGAGGGAATTCCTATCACATGGCATGTAATAGAAGTAATTCCGATTCTTATCACGATGGCATTATTTACTTATGGCTGTTCTCTTATCATCTCGCATATTGGAGTATATTTATTTGATTTAAGAAATATTTTGGATTTTACATTAAAATTTATTTTTTATCTGACCCCTATTATGTGGAGCTTTGAGAATGTATCCTTTTCGTTTGCATGGATATTAAAATTAAACCCTATGCAAATTATTATCGGTTCTTTCCGCTCTTGCTTATTATATGGAAAAAGTCCGATTTATTTTTATCTATTAGTGATATCTTGTTTTTCTTGTATTTTAATAGAAGTAGGATATGAACTGATTAGTAGAAAAGAAGATGAATATGCCAGAATGATTTAGATTTTATCATAGAGGAGAAACGATGGATGATTTAATAAAAATAAAAAATATCAGTTTAAGATATCAATCAGCCCAAATGCTTTCTGTAAAAAAAATATGCAGAAAATTATTTGGAAAAGAGGAGAGTTCTATTTTAAATAGATATGAAGCATTACAGAATATCTCTCTTACGATACAAAAGGGAAAAGTATATGGAGTGATTGGAAACAATGGAGCAGGAAAGAGTACACTGCTTCGGGTGCTTTCTGGAGTGATGTCGCCAAATCAAGGAAATATCGAAAGAAATTATAAAACCATTAATTTATTGGCATTAGGAGTTGGATTTTCTAGTGAGCTTACTGGAATGGAGAATATATATTTAAATGGAATGTTACTTGGATTTACAAAGAAGCAGATTTCTGCTGTGAAAGATGAAATCATAGAATATAGTGAACTAGGAGAGTTTATAAATAAACCGATGAAAACATATTCTAGCGGCATGATATCTCGATTAGGGTTTTCGATAGCGATACATTTAAAACCAGAAGTGTTGTTAATTGATGAAGTACTGAGTGTAGGGGATACAAAATTTCAATTAAAAAGTTCAAAATCTATCAAAAATATTATAAAAAATGAGAATATAACAGTAGTGATGGTGACACATAGTATGTCAGTGATAAAAGAGTTATGTGATTATGTCATATGGCTGGATAAAGGAGAGTTAATTGCCCAAGGAAACTGTGAGGAGATAGTAAATCTCTATGAAACATATAATCAAGGAAAAATCAGTATATCAGAATTAAAAGAGAAAAAATATATAAAAAGTGAAAAGAACAAACAAATATTTATTAGTATTTTGGGAAGTTGCGTTTCAAGAGATATTTTTGAATTTGCAGATAGCAAAAGATTTCAGATAGAACATTATTTTGCTCGAACTTCTGTAGTTTCGTCTGTATCAAAACCAATAGAATTAAAAGAAGAAGAGATAAAACTATCTTCTCCATTTCAAAGAAGAATGGTTCTAACTGATTTAAATAAAAGTTATTGGAAAACTATAAGAGATGGAATTTCAGAATATGTAATGATTGATTTTATAGATGAGAGATATGAAACTGGAAAATTGTTTGATAGTTATTTCACCTTATCGAAGGAATTTAAAGAAAGTGAATGTATCAAAGAATATAAAATTATTAATAAAGTAAAGAAAAAAGATGAATATTTTATTGAAGAAATATCATTAAATGTTTATCTAGAAGAATTTATTGAAAGAGTTAAATCCATGTTTAAGGAAAAAAAGATTATTTTGCATAAAGCTAAATTAGTAGATTATTATATATCAAATCAGAGAGAAATTAAAAAATTTTCCGCTAGTCATTGCGAATATATTAAAAAAACTAATTTATTATTGGATTATATGTATTCTTATGTAGAAAGTAAACTGGAAAATTGTATTTGCCTTGAATGTACAGAGCCATATTTTGCAGATGAAAAACACAAATGGGGTTTATCTCCCATGCACTACGAAGAAAAATATTATATTTCAGTTTTTAATAGTCTATATAATAATTTATTGAAAATAGAAGAATAATAAAATACTTTCTTATTTGTTAATTGAATTTAGAATTCATACAATATCATATTTATTTTTAACATTATCCAAAAAATAAGTACTTAAATTGATATACCAAGTATATAGAAAAATATAAATTTAATTTGGAGGAACTGCAAAATGGATAAAAAGATTTCTGTGATAACCTTGCCAGATGATATGAAACTATGCGGTTATAAGGGAGAATATGTGTTTGATAAAATTATAAGTGCCAAAGATTATTATGAGAAACTCATGTTGGAGATATGGGTGGAAAAGTATGTAAAACAGGCGAAGGTTATCTATGATATTGGTGCAAATTTAGGAAATCATACTGTCTATTTTGCTTCTTATGTTTCAGAGGCGGAAATATATGCATTTGAACCCCTACCTGAAAATTTTCAATTATTACAAAAGAATGTAGAAGAAAATGGGTTAAAGAAAGTAAAACTCTATCAGGCTGCATGTGGAGATAATAAAAGAAAGGCTACTATGAGTTTGAGAATGAAGGAAAATAATGGAACAGCCAAGATAGATAAAGAAGATACTAAGGGACAAGCTGTGGAAATATTGGCACTAGATGATATGGAACTGCCTTCTCCAGATTTTATTAAAATAGATGTAGAAGGATTTGAATTACATGTTTTAAAAGGAATGAGAAATATTCTCAAATCATCTGAACCGACCCTTTGGATTGAAGTTGATACAGAAAATGGAAAAAATGTTTATGAATTCCTCAAAAATATGGGTTATTATCCTATTGAAATGAATTTAGAACAAGATAATAATGTGGTTTTTTCAAAAAAAGGAATCAAAGACAGTGATTCTAAGATATTTCAAGATTTGTTATATAAAGCAGAAGCGAAACGAAATGATAGAGAAATCATAAGAAAAAAAACATCACAATATGAGTACGAGCAAAAAAAAGCAGAGAGCTTAAAAAAAGATTTAGAAAAAGAAGTATCAAAATACGAATATGAGCAAAAAAAAGCAGAGAGTTTAAAAATAGATTTAGAAAAACAAACATCAAAATACGAATATGAACAAAAAAAAGCAGAAAGT
>CAJUHN010000191.1 GCA_910585935.1 uncultured Lachnospiraceae bacterium
AATCAGCGGAGGCAAGGAAGTATTCCATAAGAAGCCCCTTGGAAGACGTTGGTACGTTGGTACTTAATAAGCAGTCCTGTTAGGGGCTGCGAATTTAGTACCATTACGTCTGGAACGGAGCGAAAGCGCGGCTTCGTTGGAATACTTCCTTGCCGGAGTGTCCCTTTCGGCTTTCGCAATCACCTAAAATTAGACAATTTTTCTTGTTTTCCATAATAATCATCTATATACATATTCAAAGCTCGTTCTAAAGTTACTGTTTTTCCAAGTCCCGAATCAGCACAGAATTTTTGGAGTCTTTCAAAGGTATTTTTTTCTATTCTTGCCGATATTGGCACAGATTCTTTTTTTATTCTAGGCATAATATTTACTCCTTATATATCTTATCCAGAAACTGTTCTAGTGTTCCATTCTTAGCATATTCTAAGGCATCTGCCTGTCGAAAATTATGTTTGTTGATTATAAATTTTTCATCAAATCCAAGAATATAATTTGTTGCTATTTTATAAATAATCTCTGTTGGTGCTAAACCATATACTTGCTTTTCAAAAATATGCTTTAGTCGTTCTTCTTTCTTTGGAAACTGCTTTTTCATGCTATCACTTTGATATAATCTTTTTATAATTTCTGTTATATATAGTCCAGATTTCATATATAAATCTATAAAAGTCTTGTCTGGTATGTCAAAACAACTTGGATTTTCTTTCTCTAACATATCCACCATTTTTTTAACTATCCACTTTGGTGTAAAAATCTGATTTGTTTTTTGTGGAGGAATATAATCAAAAATATCTTCTGTTTGTTCTTCATCAAAATAATCTGCTAATTCTTTCTTCAATCGTAAAAATTCTTTTATAGAATCATGAAATACAACTGAATCAAAAAGTTTTCCATCAAATTGTTCTTCCTGCCCTGTTTGTTCATTGATATAAGAACCACCATCTCTTAAAAAACGAAATTGTTCCAGAGAAATACTGGTAACTTCTTTAAATACTTCATCTGGAATAATCGTATCAAAATTTTCAAGTGTTATATCTTCTGTTCCATATGCCATGAGAAAAGATGGAATAGTTCTGGAAAACCCTCTTAAATGATCTCGCACAGAATCTTCTATTCCTTTTTTTTCTCGCTCTCTTTTATTGGTTTCTACTGTTCTTACAACTTCTTCACTAGCAGCCTTTACAAAATCATGAATAGATGAATTTAAGGTTTCTTGTAGTCGGAAAGCTGCCTCTTCTTGACGTTTATCAAATTCTAGATTCACTTTATATTCACTATTTTCATTTACACAATTACTAAGAGCATCTACTCGTTCTTTTTCGATTGTATTTTTTTCTATTGTATAATTACCAAATACTTTATTAATAAGATGATCGGATTCATCTTTTAGTTTACGTTCTATTTGATTTTTATCGGAAGTTTTCATATCAGAAACATATTCTTCTTTTGCAGTATCTAAGATCGTTTTAACAGCTTCTTTATGAAATACTTCTTTTAACTGTTCAACTGAATCTGTTTTTTCTTTCTTTATGATATTCATATTGGTGATTATATCATTTACTTTTTCAGGAATATCTTCAAAAATTTTCTTTCCAAATAGTTCTGTTGATTTTCCAATGACATACCCTTCTTCTAAAGATACCTCTCCATTTTCATTCAAAGAAAGTATCTCTGATGTATTAGACATAATATCTACCTTTTTTCTTGGTTCTTGAACTGGAGTAAAAGAGGTAATAATATCAATGACTTCCTGTGGAGCATGAAAGACATGAGAGATATTTTGAAATAGAAAATCACTCATAAATCCACGTCGTACTACTTCTTGTGAACGGATTTTTCGTGGAATAGATAATACACTTTCAGCATCAAGTTCTATCATCTCTCCTTGTTCATCTTCACCAATGACAGGGAAAAAATTAAGAAGTTCTCCTATATTTTTTTTCCGTGTCTGACTATCCCCTCGACCATCAGAAGTTTTTGCAGATAAATCATTCGCAAATTCTTCAAATATCATAAGAGTACGGGCTGGATCGAAATCAAATACATAGGCATTTTTCTTTCGATAAAACATGCCATTATTTGAAAAAAGGCATGGATTTTGTGCCCGAAATGCTGCCTGCATATATAAAGATGGACTTTTCATATTGCTTAACATAAGAACTGCTGTCCATTCTGGAATAGTAACACCTGTAGTTAATTGTCCAACAGAAAGTGTTATCGTCTTTTCATATCTTTTAACTGCTTCTACTACTTTATCAAAAGACTTTTTACTTTCTTCTTCCTCTCCTAGTTTCCCATCTCCTGCTGCAAGTATAATTTTATATTCCTTAAAGATAGGATGTTGTTCTAATTTTCCTGCAAGTGCTTTGGCACTGTCCACACGATTTAAAAGCCAAAAGGTATGTTTTAATTCCTCACGCAATTCATCGGTTGAAAATGGAAATCTCACTTGTGTTGTCATAGCATCTAAAAATTTATCTACGGAATTCTCATGTATAAATTTTCCATTCTTTGTTTCAAAGAACAAGTTCAAATCAAAAGCATATTCCTCTGTTTCTCCTTGAATTTCAATTCCTTGTTCTAATTCATCTTTTATTATTTCTGACATCTGATAAGTAAACATATTTAATTGTGGAAGAATGATATATGGATTCTCTTCTCCTGTAGACCAATCCCAATTACGTTTTGCTGATTGTTCATCTACATAAGTCCAATTAAATATTGCATTTTGAGGAAATTTATCATTTGCAAGAGCTTTAAATGGTGTACCTGATAGATGTAAGGTAAATTTGCGATTAATATGGTCAAAAGCAACATCTGTTTTATAGGTATCCACACCCTCATGTGCCTCATCAATCACAAGTAAATCCCAATTCATATCTGCAACTTCTCGCAGTTTATCATATTCACCACCAAAATAAATCGAACCTTTTAAATCTTGTAAACTAATAAACTCAATGCAATTATATGGATGATCTAATACTAAATTTGCTTTTATATATTCTTCAAAAGAGAAGACAAATGTTTTTCCTTTTAAAGAATCTGTACTGCTAACAAAACGATAACCAGATTCCTCTCCTAAAAATTTCACATAATCAGAATACCATGAATTTGCAATAGCAGGTCTATTTGTAACAATCAAAACATTTTGTGCTTTCATTCTTTTACATAATTCATAAACTGATAAAGTCTTTCCAAATCTTGGCTTCGCATTCCAAAGATATTCTTTTCCATTCCCAGACTGATAATATTCCTCTGTTTGTGTCACAGCGAGAGCTTGCTCGTTTCTTAAATGATAAGGAAGCACAGTACCTTCTGACTTTACAATTCCTCGATTAGAACGAAATTCAAAAAATCTTCTTTGTGATTCCTGACCATTTATATGAAACCATTCATTTTTACGATTGTTTTCTACACCTAGTTTTCTTAAATATGTATGGAAATCTTTATCATTAAAAGTTTCTCCCGATCCATCATCATAAACAGCATTCCCTTTCCATTCTTCATGATAAATTACATCTATCGTATGTGCTTGCTGTTTAAGACGCTTTTCCACTGACTGTTCCGTATATCCTATCTTTGTCCATCCATTATGTCTTTCTATTTCAGGAGTAGTGTATGCATAAATCATAGGAACAACTCGTTTGGTTGTTTTGATTTTTATTTCTGCCATTATTCCATCTCCTTTACTTTAGTTTCTATAAAATTGATTTCTTCATCAGATAAATTGTATTTTTTGTAAAGCTGTTTATCAATATCACCTATAGATGTTGACCAGTTAATGTCGGATGATGATGTAAAATCTTGTAATGGAACATATTTCCATTTTTCTGGTGTTATATCTTGAGTTGTTTTAAGAATTCCCAGCAAAGCTCTTACAAATTTTGTTTTAATATATTTCAATACTGCTTTAGCTTCATCTATGTTATCAAATCCCCCAATACTTAAAAATGTTTCTGTTGCACCAATCATTGGTGCACATAATATTGGTGTTGATAAAACCTCCCCTAATATTCCAATCCCATTTGCTTTGGGAAGAAAAATTTTATATTTATCCAAATTGCTTACTTTATTAATATAATCCCTTCTTACATACTTATAAACTCTTTCATTTTTTTCACGTCCTAAAATTTGAATATACTCAAATCCATCTTCTGGATTCTTATCAAAAAAAATTTGTGGCAATCGTTCAAATATATTTGTTGACATATCATAAAGATGTCCTTTACTTAATTGTTCGATCGCTTCTGGATGAGAGCTATGCATTTTATCTGTTAAACGATAAGCTGTACGTGTAATAACTATATCACTAAAACTTGAAAAATTTGTCTTTTTAACCTTTTTTAATATAGTATTTAATTCTTCAAAGGTAGTAAATGTTCCAATTTCCTCATATCTTTTCTTTTTATTATGATATGTGATAACTACTCCACCTTTAATATCAGTATTCTTAAATAATTTACTACTGTCTTGTTCAAAATATAAGATTTTAAGATGTGGATCTTTCAACATTTGTTCATTCCACTGTTTAGGAGTACTTCCTGCATTAAACAAAAATCTTGCTGGATGAATCATTTCAACTACTTCTCCAAACTGATATGCATTTTCAAGAAATTTGTGATATACTGGTGGAGCAAACCCTTTATTATCTCCAACACTTTCATCTTGATAAGGTGGATTACCAATTACAAAATCAAATTTCATTTTATTTTACCTTCCTTTTCCTAACTCAATATACAAAACAGGTTTTCCTTTTCTCCAATCATATATGCTACATAAAACCTCTGATTCATTCTCGTTCTCTTCTATTTCCTCTACTGGTTCAAATAAAGACATTTGGTGATATTCTTCTTTTAAGACTCCTACTGGAACAGTTCCTTTTAGTCCATCCATTTGCCAAATATTCCAACTAATAATATTTGCAATTTTACGAAGTTCTAATTTATTTGGTTCTCTGTTCCATCTATCTTTTAAATAATCTACAAAAGTCATCAACAAATTTATTCTTGCAATCAATAAGTTATCCCCTTGATATTCATATCCATATACACTTTGAAAAGCTCGTATAATCCATTCCATCCATTCCTTTTCATCTACAGTATTTTCATTGATAACCCGAATCTTTCTATCAAGTATTCCAATCCTTTTATGAATCTCGATTGGCATTCCTGTAGATGTATCATATCTTGAAACTAGATAAGGAGCTTCTCCACATGTAATCTCTAATCGTCTAGAATCTACATAAGCCTGCCAGTTTTTATTGATTTCCTCTGGAAATTTTATTATATCTTCTGTTGGAATCCATTCCTGTTCTTCTTGATAATTAAAAACATTCTTATATCCAAACCATTCTTCATCACAAAAATTATTCATCTTATTACAAATCCACGCAGGAGTAAATACTTCTGCGCTTTTTCTTGTACGATATACTTGTTGTTCCATATCTTTAAAAATACGAGGTTGAATTATCCGATAATTTATATTTATAAGCTGATTCTTTATCATTTGACTTTTATCTGTGTAAGCTTCACCCAAAAAAGCATAAGAATCTGTTGCCCAAATAATATTTTTTTTTGTACTTTTATCTTGTAAAAGTAACTTTAATGTTGTTTGTACTGGATAAGAATCCAGCTGAATGAAATCCACCAATCTACTTACCTCTTCCCAAATTTTCCAAGTCCCTATAACTAATCATATTATGCAATATTTTTATTGAAAATACAATAATAATTTTTCCAAAAATAAGCTCAAAAAAATCTACTAAAATATCTACCATCAAAATATTTCTCTTAAATTTTAAGAATAACCTAAATATTCATCTTCATAATAGGGAAATGGTCTATACTTCCATGTTTCAAATACTCTATACATGGAAAGAAAAAGCTATCAAATTGGAATAAGGTAAGATTACCGAAGAAGAATATAACCAATGAAGGTACAAATATCCAGAACTAGATACTTCATAGCATTGGACGAAAGTTCCCTTACAAGCGGTTAGTGATATGCTTATGGAAGAATTTCAGAAAATCGAGAATGAAGAAAAGAAAAAATAGAAAAAGACCTTGCCAATATTCCGTTTCCATATCTGAAAATCAGCAAGGTTTTCTTATGTTATTGATGTAATTATTTAGTCTGTGAAATTAAAAATGTTTCCAAATCGTTGCTAGTTCCTAAATAAATTTGTTTGAAACACTCATAAATACTAGGTTCTCAAATCCCTTTTTATCACTCAAACTCTTCTTTTAGTTCCCTACAAATCATGTTTTACATTGTTTTTTATTTCAAAATGGCGTCATTTTGATACGTTTCTATTCCTTGTTTATATAGTTTAAAAGCTACTGTACCCAATAGCAATTACCATAATCAAATCATATCTTATACTTTTATTTTGGCTGATTTTCTATCAAAATATTTATTTTCATCTGCTGTTGTCATATAATCCAATGTAAAAAAAGGATTTATAATAGACTTTATTTCTTTCATAAACTCCCTATTTTCCTGTTATTCGTTCAATATTTTCTGTTATTACAATATCTTAATTTTTCTCATTCTTAACTTCATATAACGGCACACTTTCTGCAATCATAAATAAATATTCTTTTGGTTGAAATTGATATACTACATTATTTGATTGCCTACTAGATAAATCGCCAAAAAATTTCTTAAAGTTCTCTGCCTGTGTCATCACTTTTTCAAATATTCCCTCATCTCTCTTAGGTGGACAATTATTCTGATACCAAAGAATGGTCAGCTCCATATTAAGCTGGTTCTTAATATCATCACGAGTAAACCAGTCAGCATACTGAGATTTATCATCTATGAGTTCTTTTATCTTCTTTGTTTGTTATAGCTTTTTTCAAGATTTTTAATCAGTTTGCATGGATATTCGGAACATTTAAAACAATAGGATATGGCTTTTTCTATGATACAATCCTTGATTTTGCATTTATGGCAATGTTCAGACCTTCCTCTATCACTGTTCAAGTAACGACGCAAGCCTTTTTATGGTAACAGTATGTATAGCAAACCTTACAATTCATTCTGCATGGAGCGAACATACTTTTATCAATTTTTTCTTTTGGCATTTGCATAGTTGCTTGCCCCTTTCTACAAATATGAATTGTTATTTTCGATTTGGTTTTCTTTTAATAGCTAACAATTTAATATAATCATCAAATTCAGCAGTATTGGTTGGCTCAAACATTACCCATTTCCCATCATGATAGGTTTTTGCTTCATCATACTTCCTACAAACAACAGTAGAAAGAATATCTCTTATCTCTTCAAATTTTGTTCTTTCATCTTTTCCAAAGATAATCATAAAACCAACACAATTTCTTTTTGCATACAGACAACAAAGTGTTTTACCACCTTTACAATATTTATACTCGTAAGTCCAATTCTTGCCACCTGTATTCCATAATCGTTCCATTTCGTATTTTTCATCAATAGTTGAACATAACTTTTGCCAAACTTCAAACAAAGATTGACCAAGCAATTCAATCATAACTGATTGACATGGTATATTTTCAAGCATGAAATTTCTCCTTATATTCTAAATCTGTTGTAGATAATTGCGAAACTCTAAATCCCATAAAAATACAGAACTTTCCGAAACTTCCTTTTGCATATCTTCTTATTTCGATTTCATAAGTTATCGTAACATTCGCTTTTCAAAAAGTAGAACAGCCAACGAACTAGCGGAGGCAAGGAAGTATTCCATAAGAAGCCCCTTGGAAGACGTTGGTACTTAATGAGCAGTCCTGTTA
>CAJUHN010000192.1 GCA_910585935.1 uncultured Lachnospiraceae bacterium
ACGTCTGGAACGGAGCGAAAGCGCGGCTTCGCTGGAATACTTCCTTGCCGTAGCGTCCCTTTCACTTTAATATAACCTTTATCCGTCTATCCTGATCATTTTTATTTCATTTATAGTTATTTTATGTTATAATAAACCTTATTATCTATAATATGCAAGTATAAATAATATAGAAATATTATATCAAAAAGGAGAATTATTATGAAATTATGGGGCGGACGCTTCACAAAAGAAACGAATGAATTAGTAAATCAATTTAACGCTTCTATTCGTTTTGACCAACGCTTTTATCAAGAAGATATTAATGGCAGTATCGCACATGTGACAATGCTCACAAAGCAACATATTTTAACAGAAAAAGAACGAGATATTATTATTTCTGCTTTAAAAGATATTCTCACTGAAATTGAAAATGGCTCTCTAATCATTGATGATTCTTATGAAGATATCCACAGTTTTGTAGAAGCACATCTCATTGAGCGTACAAATGAGATTGGAAAAAAACTTCACACTGGCAGAAGCCGCAATGACCAAGTTGCCTTGGATATGAAATTATATACTAAAAAAGAAATTGAACTTTTAGATGGTCTTTTAAAGGAATTATTATCTACCCTTCTTTCTCTTATGAAAAAACATATCAAAACTTATATGCCGGGCTTCACCCATTTGCAAAAAGCACAGCCTATCACATTGGCACATCACTTGGGAGCTTATTTTGAAATGTTAAAACGAGATCACTTCCGGCTTGTGGATATCTATGCACGTATGAATTATTCCCCTCTAGGTTCTGGCGCATTAGCAGGTACTACTTATCCATTGGATAGAGAATATACCGCTGAACTTTTAGGATTCGCTGGGGCAACTTTAAATAGCATGGATTCAGTATCTGATAGAGATTATTTGATAGAACTTTTAAGTGCTATGTCCACTATTATGATGCATTTAAGCCGCTTTTCAGAAGAAATCATCATTTGGAATACAAATGAATATAAATTTGTAGAGTTAGATGATGCCTATAGTACAGGAAGCAGTATTATGCCTCAAAAGAAAAATCCAGATATTGCAGAATTAGTGCGTGGAAAAACAGGGCGTGTTTATGGGGCACTCATTTCTCTTCTCACTACAATGAAAGGACTTCCTCTTGCTTATAATAAGGACATGCAGGAAGATAAAGAACTCACTTTTGATGCGATAGATACTACAAAAGGGTGTTTACAACTTTTTATTGGTATGCTTTCCACTATAAAATTTAATGAACATGCGATGGAATTAAGCGCTAAAAATGGATTCACAAATGCGACAGACGCTGCCGATTACCTTGTAAATCATGGTGTCCCTTTCCGTGATGCACATGGAATTATTGGAAGATTAGTTTTAAGCTGTATTGAAAAAAAGAAATCTATTGATGAAATGTCTCTACAAGAACTAAAAGAAATCAGCCCTGTATTTGAATCTGATATTTATGATGTAATAAACTTAGAAACTTGTGTAGAAAAACGCCTCACGCTCGGAGCTCCTAGCCAAAAAGCGATGGAACAAGTTATTTTTATAAATGAAAAGTTTCTAGAAGAATATCATTTATCATAAAAGGGGCTTCTTTTTATACTTTAAATTATATGGAAAATCTTTTTATATAAAAAAACTTCTGACTAAAAAACAGATAGCAAAAGAAATCATTTCATAAAAAAAGACGAGATTATCAGCTCTATCACTGCTGATAATCTCATTTTTTTTTATTTTTGTATGTGTACATCCAACTGATTATATGGAATTTCTACCCCATTCGCATCAAATACTTCTTTCACTTCTTCTAAAATGCTCCAGCGTTCTTTCCAATAATTTTCTGTTCCTGTCCACGCGCGAAATCCTAATATTACTGCACTTTCGCCCAATTCATCTACATATACAATAATATCTTTTTCTTTGATAATATTTTCTCTGCTATTTAAAATATGATATAATAATTCTTTTGCTTTTTTTATATCTGCCTGATAACTAATGCCAACTTTAAAATCAATTCTTCTCATATTTTGGGCTGTGACATTGGTCAAGCTACTATTTGCCAATGAGCCATTTGGTATGATAATTACTTTATTATCTGTAGTATATAATTTCGTATAAAATAAATCAATTGTCCCTACCACACCTTCATTTTTTTGTGAATCTTCAATGATATAATCTCCCACTTTAAAAGGTTTTAAAAGCAGAATTAAAATTCCACCTGCGAAATTAGATAAACTTCCCTGCCAAGCTAAGCCAAGTGCTAAACCGGCTGAACCCACAAATGCTACAAAAGACGTCGTAGGAACTCCTACAATATCAGCTAATATTAAAATCAAAATCGCATAGAAAATCGCCTTTATTAATGAATCCAAAAATTTACAAACGCTGATATCCATATTTGTTTTTTCAAAAGAGCGATTTAACCACTTTAAAAGAAATTTAATTATCTTCCTGCCAATAAATAATATCAATAAAGCAAACACTATATTAATCAAAAAAATGGTTACTTTGGGTAAAAATTCATCTAATATCTGTTCTAGCCTTCCGGGAGTGGATAAGTCGTTTACTGCCGCTTCTATTTCATCTATGAAAGTTGTTGAATCATTAGTCATCAGAATTTTCTTCCTCCTTTATCTTTATGTCTTTTTATTTTTTCTTTTTTATTGGTTTCGTTTTTTTTATATTTTTTGTTTTTTTCGCCTTTGGTTTTTCCTCTTTTTTTATTTCTACTATAGTGTCTGGTACAACCGATTCTGCCATAATCTCTTTTCGGATCTGTTCTACTTGTTCTTTTTCCGCTTTTGTTGTTTCTGTCTTTTTCTTTTTTGCGGTTGTATTATCCACGATCTCTTCATCTAATGGAAAGTACTGGAAAATAGCAACAGACATAGGAGGCACTTTAATAAAAATAGAATCTGGTCTTCCATCACATTCTTCTTTTTTCGATTGTTTTAATCTAGTGTTAAGCTGCCCATTTCCTCCAAATCGTTTGCTGTCACTGTTAAATATTTCTTTATATTTTCCGTGATAAGGTACTCCAATCTTCCTATTTTCATAGGTATTTGTTGAAAAATTGCATACCACTAACAAAGTATCTTCTTTTTTCTGTGTCTTCCTTAAATATACTAATATATTTTCCATGGTAGAGATACAATTAATCCATTCAAATCCCTCTATCTGAAAATCTAATTCATATAATGCTTTCTGATTCTGATATAGGTGATTCAATTCTTTTACATAGGTTTTTATCTGCCTATGTAAATCCTCATTCAATAGTTCCCAATCCACACTCTTTTCTTCCGACCATTCTGTCAACTGTCCTAATTCCTGTCCCATGAACAACAATTTTTTTCCCGGATGAGTCATCATAAATCCATATAATGCGCGCAAATTAGCAGCTTTTTGTTCTAAATTCTGTCCTGACATCTTTCCTAATAAAGAAGCCTTTTCATGTACCACTTCGTCATGAGATAATGTGAGAATAAAATCTTCACTATAAGCATATACCATACTAAATGTCAAGAGATGATAATTATCGCCACGGAATAATGGATCACATTTCATATATTCTAATGTATCATTCATCCACCCCATATTCCATTTATAATCAAATCCTAATCCATCTTCCTCCACATCTTCTGTCACTTTTGGCCATGCTGTGGATTCTTCTGCAATCAATATCGCTCCTTTTTCCTTCTTTTTATAGATAGAATTTAAGTGCTTTAAAAATTCTACTGCATCTAAATTCTCTTTTCCTCCATAAATATTAGGAATCCATTCTCCGTCCTGTTTTCCATAATCTAAATATAACATGCTCGCTACTGCATCCATTCGTATTCCATCTGCATGATATTTTTCCACCCAAAATAAAGCATTAGCAATTAAAAAATTAGAAACTTCTGGTCTTTTATAATTATAAATCAGTGTTCCCCAATGTGGATGGCTGCCTTGTCTTGGATCTGCATGTTCATAAAGACAAGTCCCATCAAAATTTGCCAGTCCAAACGTATCTCTAGGAAAATGGGCAGGAACCCAATCTAAAATGACTCCGATTCCTCGCAAATGCATATAATTCATAAAATACATAAAATCTTCTGGCGTTCCATATCTACTCGTAGGTGCATAATATCCTGTGACTTGATATCCCCATGAAGCATCAAATGGGTGCTCCATAATCGGCATCAATTCAATATGAGTATACCCCATCTCTTTCACATAATCAGCTAACATAGGTGCAATTTCACGATAATTATAGAACTCTCTTCCATCTTCTGGTTTTTTCCAAGATCCTATATGAACCTCATAAATCGCCATCGGCTGTTTTTGAGTATCCACTTTTTTTCTGTGTTTTAACCATTCTTCATCTGTCCATTTAAACTTATTGATATCATAAACAATAGAAGCTGTATTTGGACGCAATTCAGCATAATTCGCATAAGGATCTGCTTTTAACATAGGAAGATTATGTTTTGTCTTCACTTCGTATTTATAAAGCGCATTTTCTGGTAAATCCGGAATAAATAATTCAAATATCCCTGAATCATCTAATCTTCTCATCAGATGACATCTGCCATCCCAGTGATTAAAATCCCCTACTACGCTAACACGCATTGCCATAGGAGCCCAAACAGCAAATAACACACCTGATACTCCTTGTATCTTCATCGGATGTGCTCCTAATCTCTCATATACTTCATAAAAAATACCTGCATTAAACTTTTTTTGTTCTTCTGGTGTTATCACGGGAGAAAACGCATATGGATCATGAAATTCCTTCACATTTTCATTTTCATAAGTGATAATATAAGTATATTCTGGCACTTTCTTTCTGGGTATCAATACTGCATAAAATCCTGCTTCATCCACCTGTTCCATTTCAAATTGAACACTTCCCACTTTCACTACTGCTCTTTCTGCAGTTGGAAAAAAGCCTTGAATCAAAATCCCTTGTTCTGTGATATGTGGACCTAAAATATTATGTGGTTCATCATATTCTGAATACACAATCGCCTCTATCGTAGGCCAATCCATCATATTATATAATTCTCCCTGCATAAAATACCCTCCTAAAATTCATTTTTTATCAAAATCCAAATTTTTCACTGTAAACAGCAAAATATTATAAAATATACTATGATTTATCTATCTCTTTCAATTATATACTACATTTCCATCTTCATCAATGGTTATACCAAAAGAAATGCTCTCCATATAGAAAAAAAATTCCTTTTTTTCCTGTTCATTCATCAATCGGATTGGAAAACTGGAAGCCTCAAATGGAAAAAACTGCACTGTGATTTCCCCATTTTCTTTTAATTTCAGTTTTGCTAAAGAACATTGTCTTGTACGAGTGCTGAAAATATAATTTCCAAGGCTATAGAGAATCGGCTTTTCTTTATAATATTCCACTCCCTGCATCACATGTGGATGGCTTCCAATTACTGCATCTGCCCCTGCATCTATATATTGTTTCGCCATCGTCCGTTGATAATCCTCTGGCATATTTTCTCTTTCCTCTCCCCAATGTACATATACGATCAGAAAATCACAATCTTTCTTTCCTTCTCGAATTTCATTCAATAAAATATCTGGAGAATAAGTAGTCAACATTCCACTGACGCTCTCTCCTGCATTCCATTCTGCAACTGGAATCACTCGAGATGCCCCTAAAAACCCTATCTTCTTTCCCTGTACCTCTATCACTTCCATTTTTTTTGCTCTGTTTAAATTTTCTCCTGCTCCTACATAACGGATATCCGCATTTTCTAAAGTCAAAAAGGTATCATCAAGCGCTTCTCTCCCATAATCTAAAGCGTGATTATTAGCAAGTGTCACAATATCGATTCCTAATTCTTTAAAAATTTTCACTTTAGCTGGTGACATACGATAAGTATATTGCTTATCCTGTGCTTCTCCTCTATCGCTAAAAGCAAACTCTTGGTTTACCATAGTAATATCTGCGTCTTTCATCAAATAAATTAAATTTTGTGTGAGAATTCCTTCTATCCCATAGGAATCATATTTCTCCACAATAAAATCTTGTAAGCATACATCTCCTCCCAACAAGATTTCTAGTTCTCCGTCCAAATATAAAATAACAGGTTTTAATGCACTTCCCAACTCGCCTAATTCCTCTGTTTCGGTTTGTTTTTCTGTTTGTAATTCTTTCGTTTCCTGTACCAAAATCTTCTGACTTTCTGTCGGTGTTTCTATTATCTGCCCTATATTCCCTTCTCTATCTGTTTCTTGTTCTATATCTTTTGCTTTCAGATGCTGTACATTCTGTGTAAAATGATGAAGAAATAAAAGGCATAATAAAATGGATAATACACCACTTGACAAAATCAAAAACCATCTTGCTATTTTTTTCATGTTTTCCCATTTTCCTTTCATTCCAAAGTATTTTTTTATGTGAGCAGAATAACTAATTCTGTTCTGCAAACTCAGTTATTTTTTATTATTACATAAAAAAAAGGGAAAATCAATCTTATTCTCTAAAAACTATGATAAGGAAACTTGTGATATAAATATTTCTGGTATAGTTTGGATAAGGAAATGACAAAGATTCGCACAGGAACATATCTATTCCAACAAAGCCGCGCTTTCGCTCCATTCCAGACGTAGCGGTACTAAATTCGCCGTTTCGCTTCTTGCGAAACCGCTCATTAAGTGCCGACGTCTTCCAAGGGGCTTCTTTTGGAATAGATATGTTCCTGTGCTAGTTTACTGGCTGTTCTACAAAAAACATAATTTCTATTTTTTTAATCCATAGACAGAAAAGAAATCAGAAGAAATCCATTGAGAAAGCATATGTTTCGCCCATAAAAAAATATCTTCCCCTTCTGGAGCAGGAATATAGGCATATGGCGGAAATCTATCATTCTCTAAGTTTTGTTGTTGGAATACATGAAGTACACCTTCATCTGACCACCACGCAGCACCATAAAGGTTATTCACTGTTTCCTGCCAAATAATCCATAGTGGTTCGTCTTCTGCACCATCAGCTTCTGCTAACCCTACACTAAGTACATATGCCACATCTTTTATATTTTTTTTGGGCAGAGCTGTTTCAGACAATCTTTGAATCAGATCTGACATCAGCTTTGGATAACTGTACTCTATTTCAAGCATATCCACTATAGGCAGTAGAAGAAAGAAAGTATCATTATCCAGATTTTCCACCACATGATAAGGAAAGCAGGGCTGAATTACTTCCCGACCTTCCATTCTATACTCTACATGATATCGATATAACAGTAATGTAACCTCTTTCTCTTCTATAATAATTGTCCGACGGATAGGAGTAATTTCTTGCTCTTTATCCATTCTAAACATTTGATTGATCCATTCACGCGAACATGGAAAATGTCTCAAAAGTTCATTCCTCAACCCATGACAATGGGGAAAGGCTGCATACAACCAATATTGCAAAAAAGACCAGCATGTCATAGTCATGGTATCTTCTCTAAAAAATGTATTCTCATCTTTAGAGTTTTGATGAGAAGTTTTATCCAAATACATATATTTTCTCCTTTATATAAATAATTCTAATAGGTAATTGCGAAATTCTAAAAGTTATATAAATACTACTCTTGCTGAAAATTCTTTCTGCATATCTCCTCCCCTAGATTTTCATAGTTTATCGTAACATTCGCTTTTCAAAAAGTAGAACAGCCAACCAAGCAGCGGCGGCAAGGAAGTATTCCAAAAGAAGCCCCTTGGAAGACGTCGGCACTTAATGAGTG
>CAJUHN010000193.1 GCA_910585935.1 uncultured Lachnospiraceae bacterium
CCGTTACGTCTGGAACGGAGCGAGAGCGCGGCTTCGTTGGAATACTTCCTTCCCGGAAGCGAACCTTTTAAAAATATGAATAATCTCTTATCTTATTGTGCTTGTTTTAAACAATCTTCTACAAGTTCTAAAAATCCATTTATATTAATGCTTACAGAAGAAATCACATCTGTTTTTCCTTCTTCATCTACTTCTAAACCTTCTAATGATTGATGACTGATCACATACTCTGCTAATGCTTCGGACTGTTCTTTCCAAATCGGTCCATCTTCTGTCATCAAATATTCTCCATCTAATGACAACTGGCTCTTTTTATTTCCCTCTTTATCCAAACAATCCCATGTTAATTCTGTAATATTTCCATTTCTTATTGTCATTTCCATAATTCCTTTATATCCTGCTGAATCAAAGTCTTTCTCTTCTGCTTTATAAGTCCCATTTTTATACTTCATTGTAGCAGAAGAAAAGCAATTTTCTACTAAATCCAAAAATCCGGAAATATTGATACTCACTCCACTCACTACATCGGTCTTTCCTTCTTCATTTACCGTTAAACCTTCTATAGATTGATGTTCTATCACATATTTTGCTAATGCTTCCGACTGTTCTTTCCAAATCGATCCATCTTCTGTCATCAAATATTCTCCATCTAATGATAACTGGCTTTTGGTATTTCCTTCTTTATCCATACAATCCCAAGTTAATCCTGTGATTGTTCCATCTTTTATAATCATTTTAACGATACCTTTATAGCCAGTTTTATCATATTCCGATTCTTCTGCAATATATTCTCCATCTCTTAAACGACTTTTAGCTTCTGTTTCTATTTCCTTTTGTGAATTTGCTTGTTTCAAACATTCTTCTACTAAGTTGATAAAGCCGTTTATGCTGATGCTCACTCCGCTCACTACATCGGTTTTTCCTTCTTCATTTACCGTTAAGCCTTCTATAGACTGATGTTCTATCATATATTTTGCTAATGCTTCCGACTGTTCTTTCCAGATTGGTCCATCTTCTGTCATCAAATATTTTCCTTCTAATGATAACTGACTCTTGCTATTTCCTTCTTCATCTACTGCATCCCATATCAGCTCTGTAATCGCTCCGTTTTTTATGGTCATCTCCATAACTCCTTTATAACCATTAGAGAACTCTGCTGCTTCTGCTTTATAAACTCCGTCTGTTAAATTTCCTTTTACTTGAACTTCTCCTTTTGCCTGTTTCAAGCACTCTTCTACTAAGTTGATAAAGCCGTTTATACTGATACTCACTCCGCTCACTACATCGGTCTTTCCTTCTTCATTTGTTGTTAAACCTTCTATTGATTGATGTTCTATCACATATTTTGCTAATGCTTCCGACTGTTCTTTCCAGATTGGTCCATCTTCTGTCATCAAATATTTTCCTTCTAATGATAACTGACCTTTCGTATTTCCTTCTTCGTCTACCATATCCCATATCAGTTCTGTAATAGCTCCGTTCTTTACAGTCATCTCCACAATACCTTTATAGCCATCGGAAAACTCCGCTTCTTCTGCTTTATAAACTCCGTCCTTTAATCCCTCCTTTATATTGATATTATTCTCTATTTCTGCTTGAGATTTTTTATCCATCCAATCTGTTACTGCATTTGAACTTAAAATTACAACTCCAGAAAATACACACATAACAGCTAATCCAATTAAGCCCTTTTTCTTATTACCCATGTTTTTTCTACGTAAATTTCTATTACTCATTTTTACCTCCATATTCAACAGATAATTTCTTCCCTTGAAAATTCATTTTCACAAAATAATGATGCTAAGTACAGAAAAAGAATTTTTGATTTTTTTCATATTTAGCGACTGGCACATTATCTCTTTTGAATGACTTTCACAGGACATTTTTCTGCACATTTCCCACAATTTGTACATTTACTGGTATCAATATGTGCTAGATTATCTTTTACTGTAATTGCCCCTGTTTCACAGACCTTTGTACAAAGCATACAGCCGATACATCCTGCTTCACAGACCTCTTTTACAGCTTTTCCTTTATCATTACTATTGCAACCAACCATATATTGTTCTTGATATGGAATGAGTTCAATCAAATGATTTGGACAGGTACTAATACATTTTCCACAGGCAACGCATTTTTCCTTATCTACAACAGCTACTCCATCAACGATATGAATCGCATCAAACTCACAGACCTTCACACAAGACCCATACCCCATACATCCATAATTACAAGCTTTTTCTCCGCCTCCGGGCACAACAGCCGCCTTTTTACAGTCTGCGATTCCATAGTAATGATATTGAATTTTCGTTTTTTCACAAGTTCCTGTACACTTCACAAATGCCACTTGTTTTTCTTTTTCTTGTGTTTCTACTCCCATAACTTCACTAATCGCATTTGCAACAGAAGATCCCCCGACAGGACATGCATTTACTGGCGCTGTTCCATTTGCTATAGCTGCAGCAAGACCATCACACCCTGCATATCCACAAGCACCGCAGTTATTTCCCGGAAGCAACTCTCGAACTGCTACTTCCTTTTCATTTACTTTCACTTTAAATTTTGCTCCTACAAAGCCTAACATCAATCCAACCAAAATTCCGATCACAGATACTACGACAGTTGCAAGAACTACTCCTGTTATATTCATGTTGTTCCTCCCTTTTTAAAATATAACAAAACAAAATATATGAATCCCTTATAACAATCCTGCGAATCCAAAAAAAGCGATTGCCATCAGTCCTGCTGTAATCAAAATAATAGGTGAACCTCGAAATGCCTTTGGAATATCATTTCCTTCTATTCTCTCTCGAATCCCTGCCATGATCACAATCGCAATCGTAAATCCAATCGCTGTACCAAAACCATTTACCACGCTCTCTAAAACACCATAATCTTTTTGTACATTTAATAATGCAACTCCTAATACCGCACAATTTGTTGTGATCAAAGGCAGATAAACACCTAATGCCTGATATAGACCTGGACTCATTTTTTTAAGTATAATTTCAACAAATTGCACTAATGCAGCAATAACCAGAATAAATACGATGGTCTGTAAATATTCTAAATGAAGAGGTTGTAAAATAAATTTATAGATCAGGCTGGCAATAAAAGAAGAAATTGTAATGACAAAAATAACTGCCGCTCCCATTCCTGCTGCCGTTTCTATCTTTTTGGACACCCCTAAAAAGGGACACAAACCGAGAAATTGGCTTAAAACCACATTATTCACTAATGCCGCCCCGATTAATATAATCATTAATTCTTTCATAGAACTCAACCCTTTCTATCTATTTTCCTTCTCTTTTTCCAATAGCTCTCGATTGATCGCACAATCTGCTCCACTACAAGTAGAACAATTTCCGCCACAGGCGATATTCGATTTTGTTCCCTCTCCATTCGTAGCAGATTTTAATTTTAATTTATTTTGCAGAGCAGTGAGCATTGCCAATACAAAAAATGCGCCTGGCGCTAATATAAAAATAGAGATAGGCTCATAGCTTTCTGGTGAAAGTTTCAAACTAAATATTGTTCCATTTCCAATCCATTCTCGAAAAATACCAATACAAGTCAATCCTACGGTGAATCCTAATCCCATTCCTATTCCATCAAAAATAGATAATCCTATCGAATTTTTAGAAGCAAATGCCTCTGCTCTTCCTAAAATAATACAGTTTACTACAATCAACGGAATATAGATCCCAAGTGTTTCATAAAGACTGGGCAGATTCCCTTCTAATATCAGCTCTACCACCGTCACCAAAGAAGCCACAATTACGATAAAAGCTGGAATTCGAACTTTATCTGGTATCATTTTACGAAGTGCGGAAATAATAAGATTAGACATCACCAAAACCACTGTTGTAGTCAGTCCCATTCCTAACCCATTCATCGCAGATGTTGTAACAGCCAGTGTCGGACACATTCCAAGCATCAACACAAAAGTAGGATTTTCTTTTATAATGCCATTATATAAACGTTCTACATACTTATTCATTTTTTACCTCCATTCCGAAGCATTTTTTGTTATCCTAATCGATACAGCTCTCAACAAAAAATAGCGCCATATTTACCGCATTTGTCACCGCATTAGATGTCACAGTCGCTCCACTGATAGCATCAATCTCATTTTCTGCTGATTTTCCTGTTTTGGTCACAACAAAAGCATCTACTTTTTTATCTTTATATTGTTCTATAAAAGCTGGCTCTGTCGCACGCATTCCCATACCCGGAGTTTCGTTTAAGCTGATAATTTCCACCCCTGTTATCGTTTTATCTAAAGAAATGCCGATACAAACATCGATATCTCCACCATAACCATCATGAGATAATACAGAAAAAGCATAACCTATTACTTCTTCTTTTTCATTTCTCGCCTCTACCACAGCCGTGATCTCTGTATTTCCAAAGTCCTTTCCCGCCAGATCTATCTTTTCTTGTAACTCTTTTTTAGCCTTATTTAAAAGATCATCTGCATATCCAAAATCAACTGCCTGTGGACTCACCTTTTGATAAGCTTCTAATGCTGTCGCCATCTTTTGTTTTTCAATGTTCTCTTTTGTGGTTTCATAAGTCACTCCCAATAATCCACCTGCGACTAAAGTGATTGCGAATAAAATACATGCATTTTTTATAATCTCTTTATAATCGATCTTTTCTATATTTTTTCTTCTAATTCCAAATGCTTTTGGATAAGTCACTTTTTCTATTAACGGAACTAAAAGATTTCCAAAAATAATCGCATAAGATACTCCTTCCGCAGAAGCCCCAAATACACGAAATATTCCTGTTAAAATCCCCAATAAAACACCATAGACAATTTGTCCCATCTTGGTAATCGGACTCGTCACATAATCTGTCGCCATAAAAAATGCGCCTAACATCAATCCACCGCCAAATAAATGTGCTCCGATATAATGAAAATCTATTCCTCCTTTTCCAAACAACAAAAGAAAGATAAGAAAACTAATCAGATAACAGGCGGGTATTCTGATACTGATAACCTTTTTTAAGAGCAGATAAATCGCTCCAATTAAAATAGCAAGAGCAGAAACTTCTCCAATCGTTCCCTGTATTGTTCCAAAAAACAAAGGAAGCACTTGTAATGTCTTTCCTGCTTTGAGCTGTGCTAATGGAGTAGCTCCACTGACACCATCTAAAGCGAAATTTGTCATATGAGTTCCAAAAGAAATTAACAAAAAACATCTCGCCGCTAAAGCAGGATTCATAAAGTTCTGCCCTAGCCCGCCAAATAGTTGTTTTACAATTAAAATCGCAAATATTCCACCTAAAAGAGGAATCCACAATGGCACACTTGCGGATAAATTCAATGCCAATAAAAGTCCTGTAACTAATGCACTTCCATCACTTACAGTTACTGGAAGCCCCATTAAATTTTGATATATATATTCTGTAAGCACACAAGTGATGACAGAAATTAATATGATAAGTAACGCCTTTATTCCGAAGTGATAAACACCAAATACCGTAGCAGGAACTAAAGCAATAGCCACATCAAACATAATACTCTGTGTAGTATCCTGCTTTCTAATATTGGGAGAAGGCGAAACATTTAACAATTCACTCACTATCCATTACCTCTTTCTTCTAAAATTTATGCTTTTTTTCGTTTACTTGCGACTTCTGACCTCATCTGTTTAAATGCCTGTGTCAGCCTTCTTTTCGACGGACAGACATACGTACAGCAGCCACATTCACAACATTCCATTCCGTTATATTTCACATAATTTTCTGTATCAGAATGAAGCGCATATTCCATTATCTTTTGAGGAATAATATTACCCGGACAAACATCTACACATCTTCCGCAACGGATACAAGCGGAGGGTTCAAATTCTGCTGCTTCATCTTCTGTAAATGCTAACAGAGCAGAAGATGTTTTTGTCACAGGAATATCAGTAGAAAAAATAGCCTTCCCCATCATAGGTCCACCCGTGATCAACTTCTTCACAGGCTTTGAAAATCCTTCTGCCGCCTCTAAAAGTTCCGTATAAGATGTTCCAATTCTCACATTAAAATTCCCCGGTTTTTGAATCGCATCTCCTGAAACAGTAATAATCCTCCGAATTAACGGGGTAGACTCCTTTACAGCTCTCTGTATAGAAATCACAGTATCTATATTGCTCACAATACATCCCGCATCAGCCGGAAGCATAGAAGAATTAATTTTTCTTTTTGTCACAGCATAGATTAAAAAGCGTTCTCCTCCCTGTGGATACTTAGTTTTCAGAGGACGAACTTCTATATTTTCTTCCTTTTCTACCAATTTCTGCAACATTTCAATCGCATCTAACTTATTATCTTCAATCGCAATAATCCCCTTTGCATTTTCAAATAATCGAAGTTCAATTTTTAATCCTTCTACTATCCTCTCTGCTTCTTCTAACATCATACGATAATCCGAAGTCAGATATGGTTCACATTCCGCTCCATTTACAATTATCGTATCAATCTTCGCATCATCTTTCGGCGCTAATTTCACATGCGTAGGGAAACCTGCCCCTCCCATTCCTACAATACCTGCTTCTTTTATTATCTCTCTGATTTCCTCTTTACTCAACTTTTCATAATCTCTGTTCTTCCCAAAACCTTCTATTGTCATGTCCTTATTATCATTTTTAATCACGATAGATAATACTTTCTTTCCATCTGCTATCAGTCTAGGCTCTATCGCCTTCACCGTTCCAGAAACAGAACTGATTATATTCGCTGAAATCATTCCCTGTGCCTTTGCTATTATCTGTCCCATGAGCACAGAGTCACCAACCTTTACCACCGGAACTGCCATCGCCCCAATATGCTGTGCTACTGGAAAAACAAGTTCTTCTTTTTTTGGAAAAATTGTTTGTACCGGAGAAGAACTGGTAATTTCCTTCCCATCATAAGGATGCACTCCACCCTGAAAAGTTGCCAATATCATGCCTTTTTCCTTTCTGTATAATGATACTTTCATTATACGTATCCTTTCCTCTATTTTTTACTATAAAAATATCGTCTTATGACACGACACCCTCTATACCAAAAGACGAAACTTCCTATAAGGAAAAAGAAGCATAGTAAAAACTATGCCCTATATTCCTTCTTATGACTTTCTTCTATATAATACCTAAAAATTCGCGCCTTGTCCACACCTTTTTTCTATGATTTTTGACAATTCTATAAAGAATCGTTTTATTTTTCCTTTTCTGTAAATTTATGTAAAATCTTTTATGCTTGAGCCAAGGTTTCCGCACGGCGAGGAACTATTCCAACGAAGCCGCGCTCCCGCTCCGTTCCAGACGTAATGGATACTAAATTCGCAGCCCCTTACGGAACTGCTCATTAAGTACCAACGTCTTCCAAGGGGCTTCTTTTGGAATAGTTCCTCGCCTTAGCTGCTTTATCGGCTTTTTTCATTTTATAAATACTTGACTGAACCACTATTGACTAAAGTCAGTAGGTTCGATATGCTGCTAAAGCAGCCTAAAGTTTTCTTTCTAAAAGATATGTTTTTTTTTCTGTATTTGAAGTTTTAAAACCTCTCATTTTCTATCATTGCTCTTTTAATTTGTCTTATCCATAAAAAATATGACATCTAACTTTGCATCAAAAAAATATAGCATCTGATAATAAATCCTTTCTCAAGAAATTTTCTTTTCCTAAAAGAGCCAACAAAGCAGCGCGGACAAAGAAGTATTCCATAAGAAGCCCCTTGGAAGACGTCGGCACTTAATAAGCAAACCCG
>CAJUHN010000194.1 GCA_910585935.1 uncultured Lachnospiraceae bacterium
CGAATTTAGTACCGTTACGTCTGGAACGGAGCGAAAGCGCGGCTTCGCTGGAATATTTTCTTACTGGAGCGAACCCTTTCACTTTACACCAAATGGAACATAACTTCTATTAAAAAAGTTAGAAGTATAAATAGAAAACTCTTAACATATACTGTAACAGCAGACGAAGGGGGTAGTTCTATGGAAAATTTGAATGTAGTAGATGGATTATCCAATATGTATCGGGTATATTCCGATATACAAGCCAGAACAAATGGAGAGATTTACATAGGGGTAGTAGGACCAGTGCGCACTGGAAAATCCACGTTTATAAAACGATTTATGGATTTGATGATATTGCCCAACATGGAAGATGAAAATGATAAAATCCGCACAAGAGATGAACTTCCACAGAGTGCAGCAGGGCGAACAATTATGACAACAGAACCTAAATTTATTCCAAAAGAAGCAGCATCATTACATCTTTCTGATGATATGGAAGTGAAAATCCGTTTAATCGATTGTGTGGGGTATATGGTAGAGGGTGCACAGGGACACAGGGAAAATGAAACCGAACGATTAGTAAAAACGCCTTGGTTCGACTATGAAATACCTTTTACTCAAGCGGCTGAAATCGGTACGCAAAAGGTAATTAATGAACATTCTACGATTGGAATTGTAGTGACTACAGACGGTTCTATCGGGGAAATACCAAAAGAAAATTATGTTCCGGCAGAAGAAAAAACGGTGAGCGAATTAAAAAAACTAGGGAAACCATTTGTTATTTTATTAAATTCTGTGAAACCATATTCTGCTGAAACTATTAAAATGGCAGAGGAAATGATGATAAAATATAAAGTGACTGTTTTGCCGATGAACTGTGAACAATTAAAGAAAGAAGATGTAAAGTTAATTTTAGAATCGGTTTTAAGAGAGTTTCCTATTTCTGAATTTGATTTTTATATGCCAAAATGGGCAGAAATGCTTCCAGCAACTCATCCTGTGAAAGATGCTCTATTAAAATTGATGAAAGATACCGTGAAAAAAATGACATATATGAAAGAAATTTCGCCCAGAGAGATACAATCACAATCTCCTTACATAGAGCAAATTAAGATTGTAAAGTTAGATTTAGCAAATGGAAAAGTGTACTTAAGTGCACAAATTAATGATTCTCATTATTATAATATGCTAAGTGAAATGACAGAATTGCCAATCGAAAATGAATATCAATTAATCCGATCTATGAAAGAGTTCTCTTTTATGAAAAGAGAATATCAAAAAGTACAAGGAGCATTAGAAGCAGTGAGGATAAAAGGATATGGAGTAGTAGCTCCTTCTAGAGAAGAAATAAAATTGGCAGAACCGCAAGTGATTAAACATGGAAGTAAATTCGGAGTGAAAATTAATGCTGAATGTCCATCGATTCATTTGATCAAAGCGAATATCCAAACAGAAATTGCTCCGATTGTAGGAAGTGAGCAGCAAGCGAAGGATTTAATTGCATATATTAAAGAAAATTCTGCACAAGAAGAAGGAATATGGACAACAAATATTTTTGGAAAATCGATTGAAGATATTGTAGATGATGGAATCCGAACGAAGATTCATGTAATTACAGAAGAAAGTCAGTTGAAATTACAAGAAACTTTACAAAAAATTATTAATGACAGTAATGGAGGTCTTATTTGCATTATAATTTAAGAAAAGAGTCAAGAATTTAATTATAAAAGTGTATAAAAGATAATAAATAGAAAAATTTATTAGAAAATTATTCTATTTTATTATTATCTTTTATATACTTTTTATTTTTTTAGAATATGAGTTGACAACTTTGTAGTTAAATGATAGTATGTATATACAACTATTGTCTGATAACAATTTATCAGGGAGCGGGCGGAGGCATACATCATTTTATAAAAATAAAAATAATAAAGAAGATAAGCAAGAAATCAACAATTAAAAAAGATTTAAAATAAAAAAGGAGAAAAAAAGATGAGAGAACCTAGTATTTATATGTCATATATTACAGAAAAAGAAATTTGGCCTATATTTATCACTCATTTTAAAAATAAAAATGTGAGTCAGGAAAATTATTTTGGAGATATTAATGAATTTTTGGACTTATGTCAAAAAGATTTTTTAAAGATCACAGAAAAAGATGTAGATGAATATTATAATTGGCTGTTATTAAAGATTAGACAAAAACAGATGAAAGTAACTACTTTACAAAAAAAGATGAAAGAGTTACATAAATTTTCAGATTTTATTATGAAAAATAAGTTTCAATTTAAGGAACAATGGAAAGTACCTCTTACCTTTGATAATTTTTTTTATAAATATGTCGCAAAATTTCTATCCAATGAAGAGGCTGTAAAGCCAGTTTCTATTGAAGATATTGATAAGATGTTAGAAGCGGCACAAGATGACCTCATGGCATATACTATTTTAGTATTATTTTGCAGGGTAGGGCTTCGGTCTACAGAAGTTTGCGCTTTAAAGCCAGATGATATAGCTTCTGCTCCTGATGGAGTATATTTGACTTTAAGAAAGAAAAAAGACACTCGTTTTATTCCTCCAGATGTATTTTTGATTTTGGAAAAATATTTAGCATATCGAGAGGAAAATGAATATTTATTCTATAATAGAAGTAAAAGACCATTAAACACACAATATATTCATTTAATGATGCGAAGAATTGCAGTAAAAGCAGATGTACCAGAATATAGTGCGCAAGATTTAAGAAATGTTTGTGCAGGAATTATGTATGCTTATGGAGTTGCACCAGAACAAGTAGCACAGCAATTAGGAATTACACAAATGCATATTAAGAGGTATAATAATATTATTGATAAAGAAAGCATTATGAAAAAAGCAAATGAAATGGTGAAAATTAAAGTGCTTCCTCCAGAATAAAAATATATGAAATGTAATAATATTTGCTTCCAAAATAGAATTGTAATTTTTTACTTTCCATAGTATAATTTAGCTATTCTATATAATACTTTCTATAAAAATTATTTTATATAGAAAATATAAAAACTAGACAATAGGAGGAAAAGATGTTAGAAAAGCTATTTAAGTTAAAGGAAAATAACACTACTATAAAAACAGAAGTGTTAGCAGGGATTACTACATTTATGACCATGGCATATATTTTGGCAGTGAATCCTAGCACAATGACAGCATTTAATGATATCTTAGGTTTGACAGGAACAGATGCGATGAATCCAAGCGGTGTGTTTATGGCAACTGCTATTTCTGCTTGTATAGGTACTCTATTGATGGCAATTTTAGCGAATTATCCATTTGCTTTAGCACCTGGAATGGGATTAAACGCATATTTTTGTTATACCGTAGTAGTAAATATGGGATATAGTTGGAGAGTAGCGTTAACGGCTGTATTTGTGGAAGGTATTATTTTTATTCTTCTTTCCTTAACGAATGTAAGAGAGGCGATTTTTAATGCGATTCCACAGACATTAAAATATGCAGTGAGTGTAGGGATTGGATTATTTATTGCATTTATTGGAATGCAGAATGCAGGAATTGTAGAAGATGGCGCTACATTAGTACAATTTCATGAATTTTCTAAAGAAACTTTTCGTACTACTGGAATCAGTGTGATTTTAGCATTAATCGGAGTTATTATTATTGCTGTACTTTTGATTAAGAAAGTAAAAGGTGGTATTTTATTTGGTATGTTGATCACATGGGTATTGGGAATGATTTGTCAGCTCATGGGACTTTATCAGGGAAATAGTGTATTTCCTGATTTTTCACAGAATCATATCGGAGCATTAACTCAAACAGCATTTCAATTAGATTTTTCTAAAGTTCTCAGTTTAGATTTTATTGTAGTAGTATTTGCATTTTTATTCGTTGATATGTTTGATACATTAGGAACACTCATGGGAGTTTCTTCTAAAGCAAATATGCTGGATAAAGAGGGAAAACTTCCTAGAATAAAAGGAGCATTATTAGCTGATTCTATTGCTACTTCTTTTGGGGCGTTATTAGGTACTTCAACTACTACAACCTTTGTAGAAAGTGCTTCTGGTGTTACAGAAGGAGGAAGGACAGGCTTAACAGCCGTTGTAGTAGCTATTTTATTTGGTCTTTCTATTTTTCTATCCCCTATATTTTTAGCTATTCCATCATTTGCTACTGCTCCTGCTCTAATTATTGTAGGATTTTATATGATAGGTTCTGTAATAAATATCAATTTTGATGATATGACAGAAGGAATACCAGCTTTTATTACTATCATTGCAATGCCATTTATGTATAGCATTTCAGAAGGAATTTCCTTTGGTGTGATGTCTTATGTGATCATAAATCTGATTACTGGAAAAGCAAAACAGAAAAAAATTAGTATTTTGATGTATGTTTTAGCTGTATTATTTATTCTAAAATATATTTTGTTATAAATGAATTGATAATGGTTCGCTCCAGAAAGACCCTCTTCCAACGAAGCCGCGCTTTCGCTCCGTTCCAGACGTAATGGTACTAAATTCGCAGCCCTTTACAGGACTGCTTATTAAGTACCAACGTCTTCCAAGGGGCTTCTTTTGGAAGAGGGTCTTTCTTACGCTAGTCTGTAATATAAGTAAGTTTATGAAGTAACATAACAATGATTGTTATAAATTATGAAGTGATAATAGTTACTTGTTTTTTTCTAAGATAATATGATTTTCGCAGTTTTCCTAGAACAGTCGATAAAGTAGTACATGGAAGGAACTCTTTCAAAAGAAGCCCCTTGGAAGACGTTGGTACTTAATAAGCAGTCTTGTAAAGGTTTGCGAATTTAGTACCATTACGTCTGGAACGGAGCGAAAGCGCGGCTTCGTTGAAAGAGTTCCTTCCATGTATGGAACATTAGTTCAAATGTTTTCTTCTTTTTTTGATGAAAGGGGATAATGATGAGCAGAACATACGTTCTTGACATATAAAAGAAAATATATTATGATAGTGATATATTAATAATATAAGGTTAACCTGTTGTATTAATTATTTATAGAATAGAATTTTTTTGACACATAAAATTAAAAAAAGTTTTTTATAAATTCTAGACTTTAGATGAATTAGTACAAAGAGTTAATTTTAAAAGAAAGGAATGGAACGATATGGCAAATTTGAATATAAGAGTAGATGACGAACTGAAAAAGGAAGCGGAAGAAGTTCTCTCTGAGTTAGGTCTTAGCATATCCGCTGCTACTACGGTTTTTTTAAAACAAGTAGTACGCTCAAGAGGAATACCATTTGAATTAAAATTGGAAAATTATAATGGAAAAAAAGAAGAAGAACAAAAGATAGATTGATTATTGTGGTGATGAAATGGTACATATTAGAAAAAGACTTGACAGATGAGATTATAAACTGTAATCTATGGATAAAGTAAAAATAAGGAGTCTAATTTATGAATTCAGGAGAATGGTATATCTTACTTATCTGTGCTGCATGTGTTTTTCTTGTCTATCAATTCTATTTTCATCAAAAGAAAAATAAAGAAGAATTTATTCAAAAAGCGAAGAAAGAATGGGGGAAAATTTTAGAACGTGAAGAGGATTATGAACAATTAGAACGTGCTGCACATTTCTTTCAGAATTATAAAAACAGAGCTAAGAATTTGATTGATGATATCACTTGGAATGATTTAGATATGGACAGAATATTTCAAATGATGAATCACACATATTCTTCTATTGGAGAAGAGTATTTATATTGGATTTTGAGGACACCTGTGACAGAAAAAGAGGAACAAGAAAAGAAAATTTTATCAAAAAGAGATTTTTTGATTCATTTTTTTTCTACACATGAAGAGGAAAGAATAAAACTTCAGCTTATGTTTAAGACCATAGGAAAGATGAGAACTAATTCGATCAGTGATTATGTGATGAATCTTTTTGATGTGGAGATATTGCCAAATCTGCATCATTATTTGATGTTTGGAGCGTTGTTATTATCTGTTGTATTGCTTTTTCTTATTCCATCTATAGGAATTTTGTGTCTAATCGCATCGCTTGGATGTACGATTTATCAATATTTTAAGGAAAAGGGAAGAGTAGAAGTCTATTTTTCCTGTTTTGCTCAGATTGCTTCTATGCTTCACTATGTAGAAGAATTGGAAAAGATGAATATAGAAGAATTATCACCATATGTAGAAAATTTAAAAAAAGCATATAAAAATTTGAAATCTTTTCAAAAAGGAGTGAAATTTTTAGGAACAAATAATATGACGGGGTCTTTTGTTGAGATTTTCTTAGATTATGTTCGGATTCTCACACATATTGACTTGATTAAATTTAATCAGATGCTTCAAATATTTCATAGGCATAGTGAGGATATAGAAATATTGATGCAAAATTTTGGTTTATTAGAGAGTATGATAGCGATTGCTTCTTTTCGAGAAAGTATGCCATATTATTGTATTCCGGAATTTATCTCTGGAACGAAAGCAAAATTAATGGTAGAACAAATCTATCATCCACAAATACAAAATCCCGTAGCGAATAGTATAACAGAAAGAAAAGGGGCTTTGATCACAGGTTCTAATGCTTCTGGAAAATCTACTTTTTTAAAGACAATAGCGATTAATGCTATTTTATCACAGACAATCTATACAACGCTTGCGAAGTCGTATCAGGCTAATTATTTCAAGATTTTATCTTCTATGGCCTTACAGGATAATTTAATAGAGCAGGAAAGTTATTATATTGTAGAAATCAAATCATTAAAACGAATTTTAGATAGTGCAAAGGAAGGGGAAGCGATTCTTTGTTTTGTAGATGAAGTTTTGCGTGGAACAAATACGATAGAAAGAATTGCTGCTTCTGCTCAAATCTTAAAGAGTTTATCTTGTGATAATGTACTCTGTTTTGCTGCTACACATGATATTGAATTGACTTATATGTTAGAAGACAGTTATTCTAATTATCATTTTCAAGAAGAAGTGATAGAGGAAAAAAATGATATTTTATTTGATTATATTTTATATTCTGGACGAGCAGTTTCTCGCAATGCGATAAAATTGTTGAGCATGATCGGATATGAGAAAGAAATTATTAAAAGGGCAGAAAGAAGTGCAGAAGAATTTTTAAAAAAGGGGGAGTGGAGATGTTAGTGAGAATTTATACAGATGGAGCAGCAAGAGGGAATCCAGATGGACCGGGAGGATATGGGACAATTTTATCTTATATAGATAAAAACGGAATGGAACATATCAGAGAATTTTCAGCAGGTTATAAAAAAACAACGAATAATAGAATGGAATTAATGGCTGCTATTATTGGGTTGGAAGCATTGATAAAACCATGTGAAGTAGAGCTTTATTCTGATTCACAATATTTAGTCAATGCATTTGAAAAAAAATGGATTGATAGTTGGGTAAAAAAGAACTGGAAACGTGGAAAAAATGAACCTGTGAAAAATTCGGATCTCTGGAAACGTCTATTAAAAGCAAAAGAGCTGCATCAAGTGAAATTTATTTGGGTAAAAGGGCATGATGGGCATCCGCAAAATGAACGCTGCGATGAATTAGCTACAACGGCGGCAGATGGAAAAACAGAAACTTTATTAGATGATGAACGGGAATAAAGGGGACGCTGCGGCAAGGAAGTATTTAGGCGAAGCCGCGCTTTCGCTCCGTGTAGGACTACGCGGATACTAAATTCGTAAATCCCGCTTCTTGCGGGTTTGCTTATTAAGTACCGACGTCTTCCAAGGGGCTT
>CAJUHN010000195.1 GCA_910585935.1 uncultured Lachnospiraceae bacterium
GTCTGGAACGGAGCGAAAGCGCGGCTTCGTTGGAATGATGTCTTTTCATAGCGATCCTTTGTTCACAAAATACACTCTCTCAAAAATAAAAAATCATAACACACAAAAAGCCCCTACCCAGCAGTTTAATATCTGCCAAACAAGGACTTTTACCTGCGCCTCCAGGGGCTCGAACCCTGGACACCCTGATTAAGAGTCAGGTGCTCTACCAACTGAGCTAGAAGCGCGTTTCTGTGTAACGTGAAATTTATTATATAGCAACTTTCTAAAAAATGCAAGTACTTTTTAAAAAAAAATGAAAAAAAAAATTATATTTTGTTAAAACTTATAAAAAGAACATTCCATATTATAAAAAATATGTTACTATAATAAAAAAAGTATTTTCTCAGAAAAGAGGTTTGAATTTCATGGATAATCAAGAAAATCATAACAAAAACAAATTTGAATCAAACAAAAAATATTTCACTATTTCTGTCTACAGCCTTTGTGTAGTGCTCATTTGTGCCTTCGGAATCCGCTGTATCATCAACTGGGCAGAAACCTCCCTTTTTCTTTCTAACCTGCTCAATAAGCTCTTCCCTTTTTTATTTGGAGCTTTTTTGGCATATGTAATTTCTCCTTTAGTGAAAAGTTTACAAAATTTCTTTTTTCATAAACTGCACATAAAATCTATGCGTGTATGTCGTTTTTTAGGAATTTTGTTCTCTTATCTCCTCATACTAGGGATTATCATTGTAATCCTTTTATTTATTATACCTCAATTAATCATAAATTTAAAAAGATTAGTCCCTTATATTCCGACCGCTGATCAAGTGATCGCTTGGCTGAATAACTTAGAAGAATATTTTCCTGATTATATTTATGATTTTTTTGAAAACACCATAAACGAGGCAATCCCTTCCTTCTTTAACAAGGCTTCCGCTTTACTAGCTAACATCATTCCCATGCTTTATTCTGCCTCTGTTTCCTTGGTACAATGGATTATTAATTGTGTTATTGCTATTATCATATCCTGTTATTCTCTCTCTGACAGCAATATCCTGATTAAAAATTTTAAACGTGCCTGTTATGCTTTTCTTCCGGAAAAAAAGGCTATTTCTTTGATTAGCACTTTAAAAAGCTGCAACACCATTTTCGGAGGTTTTATCATAGGAAAAATCATCGACTCCTTAATTATTGGAGCTATCTGTCTTTTCATCTTTAGTATATGCAATATGCCCCTTGCAGTTTTAATCAGCGTCATTGTAGGAATCACAAATATGATACCTTATTTTGGACCATTTATCGGAGCAATCCCCGGATTTGTTATTATCCTTATGGTAAATCCCAAAAAAGCTATTTTATTTTTATTTCTCATCTTAATCATACAACAATTTGATGGTCTTTATTTAGGACCTAAAATTTTAGGAAACTCTACTGGACTTCGTCCCCTTTGGATCATCTTTGCCATCACACTAGGAGGCTGGGCTGCTGGTCCTTTAGGCATGTTTTTAGGAGTTCCTGCCATCGCAGTAATTGCATTTTTATTAGATAACGTCATCAACAAAAAACTAACAGAGAAAAATATCATAATCCTCTCTCCTGAACCCTTAAAAATAGAGAAAAAAAATAACACTTAAAAATAGACAAAAAATAACACTTAAAAAAATAGAGAAAAAATAACACCTGAAAATAGAGAAAAACTTCCCCTCCAAAACAAAAAGTAAAAATAGAAAACAAAGAAAATAATAAAAATCAACAAACTAGCAAAGGGAAGGAACTATTCCAAAAGAAGCCCCTTGGAAGACGTCGGCACTTAATGAGCAGCTCCATAAGGAGTTGCGAATTTAGTACCGCTACGTCTGGAACGGAGCGAAAGCGCGGCTTCGTTGGAATAGTTCCTTCCCTTTGCGACCCTCTCATCAAAAAATGTGAAAAACCCCTCTATCTCTTCTTCACTTATCTAACACCTTTAACTATAATAAAGCACTCTCTATTTTTTCCAACAACTCCTGTTTTGACATAGCACCCATCACATTCATTTTCATCTCTCCATCTTTTATTAAAATAAAAGTCGGAATAGACATCACCCGAAACTTTGAGGCTGTATTCGGATTCTCATCTACATTTAACTTTCCCACTTTCACTCTACCTTCTAACTCCTTCGCCAATTCCTCCACTACAGGAATCATCATTTTACAAGGTCCACACCAATCCGCATAAAAATCCACGAAAACAGGAATATCTGATCCCATAACCTCTGTTTCAAATGTTTCATCTTTAAATATCATCTCCATAGTTTCTCCTCCTTGTTTTTCACCATAAAACATTTGTATTTTTTTATCGCCCAAATGTCTTTTTTATTATTTTTTCTTATTTTTATTATTTAATAACCCATTCACTTCATCTAAAGACTTTTTAAGGGTAAGAGCTGTTTTATTCAGCTTAGGTTTATCATAAAAGGTTGCTGCTAACTTATCTTTTAATCCTTTTTCTTTTCCCATCGCTAAAAAACCTCTTTTTCATCAGTATATGGAATTTTTTAAATAATATGCTCTTCCTATCGAACGGCGATTAATTTACAGATAGGGTTTCCTTTTGCACTAAATCGTTCTTCATATTCTGTCATCACATTTCCTTCTGCTATTTTACTATGCTTCAAATCAAAAGTTTTGTCAACTACTTTCCACCCTGCACCTTCTATTTGTTCTAAAGAAAATGTGAAAAGAGGCAGATTATCTGTTTTAAACTGTATATCTCCATCTGCTTTTAAAATTTCATTATAACGCTTTAAATATTCTATAGAAGTGAGTCTTCTTTTCGCATGTCTGTCTTTTGGCCATGGATCAGAAAAATTCAAATATATTCTGCTCACTTCCTCTTTTCCAAAAAATTCTGTGATTCTATTGGCATCTTCTCTCAAAAAAATCAAATTTGGCAGCGGATTTTCTTGTTGTTTTTCCAAAGCACGAACCAGCACACTGGAAAATTTCTCTATCCCAATGTAATTGATATCTGGATTCTGTTGGGCTAAAGTAGTAATAAATTTTCCTTTTCCTGTTCCAATCTCAAGGTGAATAGGATTTTCATTTTGAAAAAATTCATTCCACCTTTCTTTCCATTGTTCTGGATCTTTTTCTATAAATTCGCTAGTTTCCATCATTTCCTCTGCACCTTTTACATGTCGTAATCTCATCTGTTTTCTCCTATTTTTTCCAAAAATATCCTATAATTCTTAAAAAGAACTCTAATTTTCAGTATATTTTTAATTAATCTTTTATGTTATTTTTTATCATACACCACTCTTACCAAAAAAAAAAGTGATATTTTTTAATTTTTTATCACTTTTCCTCTGGTAATTTTTAAAATTTGATGTATTATGGTATATGTTATTTTATATAAAGAATTTTTCCATGTTAGGAATGTTTTTTGTACATCGGGAAATAATGTCAACTATCTATCCATCCTCTAAAGGGAATAGGCTTGTAAAAAAAGTTAGTTCATGGTTGACTAAGTCTTAACTGGCTATGTTAGGTAAGAATAATCGCTACCTGTGGATATCATGTCAAATCCGCAGCTCTAACGACAGTGATGAAATTGCTCTGATAGACAGAACTCATGCTTCTGTCAAAAAAACTTACCATAACATTAGCGATGGCATACAACAGTCTGGCATATACTGGCTTACCATGCACATATGCCACAAAAACAAGAAAAGGAGGGGCAAGGTGCAATTCCCTCCCACCGCTTAAAAGCAGTGGGTTTCCTTGTTGATTATTATGAAATAGGAGGACACAATATGGAAAATCAAATGAATAATATTATCAGTCAACTGTCCCATATTGAAGACACTGCTGTGCGTATTATGCAGTCTGCAGATGCTCAGAAAAAAAAGTTAGCGTCAGAGATGGAACATAAGACCAAAGAATTTGATGAAGCTCTCTCTTTAGAAACGAATAAAAAGTTAAATGATCTGAAGGAACAGTTGAATCAGGAGAAAGAGAAAGAACTTTCCACCTTGCACTCACAGACACAGGCAGCCTTAGAACAATTTGAAAGCAAATATCAGCAAAATCATTCTAAATGGGCGGAAGAAATCTTTCAATCTATTGTAGGGGCGTGAATGATATGGGCAATTTATTAGCTTATAGTGGTCTTTGTACAAAAATCAAAGCCATGAGCAGCAAATTACTTTCCGAATCAGATTTTATAGAAATCTCTTCCCTTTCTTCTGTTATGGAAGTTGTTTCGTTTTTAAAAAAACATCCTGCTTATCAAAAAGAATTTCAAGCAGCAGACGAGGCTTCTTTACATCGAGCAGAAATTGAAATGCGCCTTCATGGCTCTGAATACAGTGATTTTGCAAAAATTTATCTCTTTGCTAATATAAAACAGCGGAAGTTTATGGATTTCTATTTCAGCCGTTATGAAATATCTCTGTTGAAAACTTGTCTTCGGATGGTTTTTGATAAACATTATATTGAGATCAATATATCTGAACTTCAAAAATTTTTTGCAAAACATTCCTCTTTGGATTTAATTAAATTAAATCCCTCTACTACAGTAGAAGAATTTATCGCGAATTTAGAAGGCTCTGTTTACTATGAAATCCTTTCAAAAATCGGAAAAGAAGGAAAAACTACTTTATTTGACTATGAAACTGCTCTGGATTTATTTTACTTCACTTCCTTTTGGAAAAATTTGAATCAATTATATTCCAAAAAACAGGCGAATATTATGTGTCAAACCTATGGAAGTAAAATTGATATGTTAAATATTTTGTGGGTGTATCGCTCTAAGAAATATTATAACATGACATCAGCCGATATTTATGCTCTTATTATTCCTATCCATTATAAAATAAAAAAAGAAACGCTTCGCTCTATGATAGAATCAGAAACATTAGAAGAGTTATCCCAGATTTTAAAAGGTACTTGTTATGCGAAGCAGTTTAAGGGAATTCATGTATCCACAATGGAGGACACATATCATATTCTATTAAACAAGTTTTTTCAAGACAGTTTTCGGCAAAATCCTTATTCTATTGCATGTATCAACACATATTTATATGAAAAAGAGCGCGAAATACAAAAGTTGACAACTGCTCTAGAAGGCATCCGATATGGGTTGCCCTCGGATGAAATCTTAAGCTATATCATTTAATTGGAGGTGTAGACTTGTGATTGAAAAGATGAAATTTTTAAATCTCACAGGACCGAAGGATGATATTGACCGTGTTGTGGATCAATATCTTTCTAAATACGAGATACAGCTAGAAAATACACTTTCTGAGCTGAAATCAGTACAAAATATCAGCCCTTATTCCGATATCAATCCTTATAAAGAAACACTGCAAAAGGCAAATGTCTTGGCGGATATGGTGAAAAATACTGATATTCCCAGCCGCTCTATCACCTTAGAGGAAGCGGTCAATATCATAGAAACCATAGATAAGGAATTATCCTCTTTAAGGGAAGAACAGCATAACCTAGAAACAGAACTTTCTAAATGCAAAGAATCTCTGACGGATATCGCCCATTTTAAAGATCTGCACTATAATATACAGGATATTTTACATTTTGAACATGTGAAATTCCGTTTTGGAAAGATATCTCAAGAATATTTCGCTAAATTTGAAAAATATATTTATGATGATTTATACACATTATTCTATAAATGTCAAAGTGATAAGGATTATGTGTGGGGAGTTTATTTTGTTCCTTCTGAAGAAGTGACAAAAATTGATGCGGTTTACTCTTCTATGCATTTTGAACGCTTTTATTTAAAAGATGAGTATGATGGAACTCCAGAAGAAGCATATCAAGATCTAGAAAAAGAAATACAAGGCTTAAATGAAAAACTTAATCAGACAAATGAAAGAATTTCTTCTAAACTCTCTTCTTCTGGCGGAGATATTCTGTTAGCAAGGCAGAGATTAGAAAAACTTTCAGCAAATTTTGATGTGCGAAAACTAGCAGCGTGTACCGAAGACAAAGAAGAAACTTTTTATATTTTATGCGGTTGGATGACAGAAAAAGATGCGGCGGCATTTTCTGAAGAGGTAAAAACGGATAAGAATTTATATTGTATTATAGAAGATGATCATAATAACACTTATAGTAAACCACCAACTAAATTAAAAAATCCTAAAATCTTCAAACCTTTTGAAATGTTTATTCGTATGTATGGTCTTCCTGATTACAATGAATTTGATCCTACTATTTTTGTAGCTATTACCTATGCATTTATCTTTGGAGCAATGTTTGGTGATGTTGGACAGGGTATCTGTCTTACAATCGGCGGTTTTCTTCTGTATAAGTTTAAAAAGATGGATCTCGCTGCTATCGTAGGAACTGCTGGCATTTTTTCTACTTTTTTTGGTTTTATGTTCGGCAGTATTTTTGGATTTGAGGATATTATTGATGCAGTATGGCTGCGACCGATTGAACATATGACTCAATTACCGTTTATTGGTCGCCTGAATACAGTATTTATTGTAGCTATTGTCTTAGGTATGGGACTCATTATGCTGACCATGATATTTCATATCATAAATGGTTTTAAAGCTCATAACTTAGAAGCTGCTCTTTTTGATACGAATGGAATAGCAGGTTTCGTCTTTTATGCAGCAGTAGTACTCACTATCTTCTTATTTATGACAGGAAATTCACTGCCTGCAGTTATCGTGCTTGTTGTGATGTTCATTATTCCCCTTCTTGTGATGGCTTTAAAAGAACCATTGGCAGCTTTACTGGAAAAGAAATCAGAAGTGATGCCAAAAGGGAAAGTTATCTTTTTTGTGCAGGCATTCTTTGAATTATTTGAAGTACTTTTAAGTTATTTTTCTAATACCCTTTCTTTTGTCCGTATTGGAGCTTTCGCTGTCAGCCATGCTGCTATGATGGAAGTTGTATTGATGTTAGCAGGGGCAGAAAATGGCGGTTCTCCTAATTGGATTGTAGTAGTACTTGGAAATCTCTTTGTATGTGGTATGGAAGGTCTGATTGTAGGGATTCAGGTATTACGTTTGGAATATTATGAATTTTTCAGCCGATTTTATAAAGGCTCAGGAAGGGAATTTAAACCTTATTCCACAAAAGCATCTATTCAGGAAAAACATTGAATGATAAAATATAAATGATACCATATTTTTCTATTATTTACTATATTTAAGGAGGATTTATCATGACATTATTAATTAAAATTACCCTAGTTGCTACACTTATTTTAAGTATTATTATTCCTTTTGGCAGTTATTTCATTGGAGAAAAAACAAAAGGGAGATATAAAAAATCCCTCGCATTTAACTGTTTCTTCTTCTTTGGTACTATGTTAATCGCTACTATTTTGATGTATGATGGCAACGCTTTTGCTGCGGATACAGTTTCCGCTGCTGCAGATACGGCTACTGGTCTTGGTTATTTATCTGCTGCATTAGTAACAGGTCTTTCTTGTATCGGTGGTGGTATCGCAGTAGCTTCTGCTGCAAGTGCTGCTTTAGGTGCAATTAGCGAAGATTCTTCTATCCTCGGTAAATCTCTTATCCTTGTAGGTCTGGCTGAAGGTGTTTGCCTTTATGGATTAATCATCTCTTTCATGATTTTAGGTAAACTTTAATTTTAATATAATAGGTGATTGTGAAAGTCAAAAGGGGGGCGCTACGGCAAGGAAGTATTC
>CAJUHN010000196.1 GCA_910585935.1 uncultured Lachnospiraceae bacterium
AGCGAACCCACAAGGGTTCGGCGAATTTAGTACCGCTACGTCTGGAACGGAGCGAAAGCACGGCTTCGCTGGAATACTTCCTTGCCGACGCGACCCTTTCGTCAAAATGTTCTCTTCTCTTTTACTCTAAATCATTCTCCTGATATATTGTTTCAATCCACGCCCGATAATATATAGTTCTTTTCTCTCTTATCCGATATATCCTGAAAATACAAATGCGAAAACATAAGAAGAAATCGCTACACATGCCCAAGTGATTCCACCTAAAGCAATCGGCTTTAAGCCCTTTGAAAATACATCTTTAAACTTAATCTTAAAACCAACTCCTGCTAATGCTGATGCGAATAAAAATTTGCTAAGAGGAGTTAAAACATTTTTAATTCCATACTCACTGAAAGTTCCAATCGTATTTAACCCTGCCATCACAACGAACCAGAGAATAAACATTGGGAATGTCTTCTTTACTACAACAAAAATGCTGTCGTTCTTACCAGCTTCACCATTTTTCTTTGCATCTTTTGCTGCCATAATTGTCCAGAATACAGCAACAAAAATCAACATAGTAGTACGAACTAGCTTTACATTTAATGCTCCATTAAAATCTGGATTATTGATCATCGCTTGGAAAGTCGCCTGTGCTCCAGCAACAGAAGAAGTATCATTGATTGCTGTTCCAGCTACAAATGCGAACTGATTATCTGTAAAATGAATTGCAGAAGCAATATATGGATAAGAAAAGGCAGAAATCGTATCAAATAAGAAAATTGCTGCCATTCCAAAAGCGATTTCTGCATCTGTCGCTTTAATAATACGGCTCAATGTAGCAATCGCAGTACCTCCACAGATACAAGTTCCACCTCCTACTAAGACAGAAGTATTCTTTGTAACACCGATTTTTTTTCCGATCAATAGTGCAACAGCAAAAGATAAAAGGATATTAAAAATAATGAGAGGTAATGCTTTTACACCTGTTCCAAGAATAGACGCAAAACTCAAAGTACCACCAGTCAAAATAATACCCCAATTTAAAAACTGCTTGCTACAGTAAGTAGTTCCTTCTTTAAAACTTTTATCCAGAGAAGGCATAATATTACAAATAATCATAGATACCAACAGTGCTACCATAGGCCCACCCATCACCACGCGCCCAAAGATGGAAGACTGTAGATCTGTAGACTTCGTTGCAAGAAGTCCAATCACCAGACACAAAATAATTGCGCCATATTTTTTCTTTGATGAATCCATTCTTAAATCTGCTATTAAAAATATATACAAATGTATATATTAGATGTTTCACATTCGCTTATCTATTCGATTTTGCAAATTTACATCTAAATAGCTTTTCCTTTCCTAGATTTTTTTGATTTTATCTTTGGTTTTCAAGTTTATTTACTCACATTTGAATATCTTCACTTTTAAAATAAATAGCATATAGATACATAAGACAGTTACCTTATGTATCTATTTGCCTATTCATTTATTATTTCATCATTAATTTTTTATGTATCACTGATTAACAGGTTGCTCCACCTACTAGATGTAACTGTGCATCCAGAATTGCTTGTTTTCTCTCTAGAATATCATTAGAAAGAAGCTGTTTTTCTACTTCTTCAAAGCCGATTCTCTCAATAGTATCAGCAAAACGTTCTCCTGTTTTTCCTTGTTCACGGAATAAAAGAATTGCTTTCTCTACAGTATCAAGCATCTCTTCTTCTGTTGTAAATATCTTAGACAGCGCGCGACCATGTGCTACTTTCTTACCCCATCTTCCGCCGATATAAATCTTATAACCTGTTGTACCATCTTCAATTGCATCAAATGGACATTTTGCAATACAACGTCCGCAATTATTACAGGTTTCTTGATCAATCTTGATCATACCATCTTCCATCTTTGCAGCGCCCATTGGACAAGATGTTTCAACTTGACATTTCTTACAGCCATTGCACATATCCTCATCTAAATTCGGAATCAGCTGACCAATAATTCCAAGATCATTTAAATCTGGTTTCACACAATTATTAGGACATCCACCTGTTGCGATTTTGAATTTGTGAGGAAGTTTTACCGTATGATAGCCTTTATAGAAGCGTTCATGAATTTTCTCAGACAGCGCAAAAGTATCATATAATCCATACTGACAGGTAGTTCCTTTACAAGAAACAACTGGACGCACTAAAGAACCTGTTCCTCCTGTTTCAAGCCCTGCTTTTGCAATATACTCACGAAATGGTTCAATATTATCAAAATGAACTCCACGCACTTCTACAGTAAGACGTGTTGTAAATTCCACATCACCATTTCCAAATTTTTCTGCTGCCTCAGCAATTGTTTTTGTCTGTTCTATATTGATTTTTCCATTTACAGTGATAATACGTGCGTTAAACAGATCTGTTCCCTTATTGTTTAGAAATCCCAATGCTTTTACTCTCTTGATCTCTTCTGGTTTAATTGTACATGCCATAATTCTCTCTCTCCTTTTCTTCTCTTTGTTCTAGCGGCACGACTGCCTTCTCTGTCTAATCAAATGCCCTGTTGCTCGTGGGAATAAACCGTACATTTTCAAACACAGCTTTGACATAAGATGGCAGCGGTCATTTGTGTTTTCTATGCTTTTACCTCGCTAAAGGTAATACCGCCCTCAAGTACTTTGGTATTCGTATATCCATAATATTTCATGCGATTCTGCAATAAATATGCTCTTTTTCCTTTATTACATACGAGAAGAATCTTCTCATCTTTATCTAATCCATCAATTAAACCTTCCACAGTAGTGAGATCTACATAAGGCGCTCCTTCAATAGAAGGGGTCAAACATCCATCTACTACCTTATAACCTTCTGCTGCACCTGCCGCATATTCTACTGGTGTAAAGGTTTCAAATGTTCCATTGATCTTATTCATTAAGACATTTAATGTATGTTCAAATGGATGAATTGCAGTCGAAAATGGTGGTGCATATGCTAGATCCATATCTGCCAGATCGGAAAGTGTTGCCTTACACATAATACCAGTAACTGCAATATCCACTACTTTATCCACAGCTCCTGCGCCGATCACCTGTACACCTAAAAGTTTCAATGAAGCACGATCTGCAATCATCTTGATAATAAAAGTGCTTGCGCCCGGAAAATAATGTGCTTTATCATCTACTACAGTAAGCACACTAACTGCATCAAAACCTTCCGCTTTTGCCTGCTCCTCTGTTAATCCTGTTCTTCCTACATTCAGCCCTGGAAGCTTGCACACTGCTGTGCCCAAAGCGCCTTTATAATTTAATTTTGCACCGTTAATATTCTGTGCAATCAGACGTCCAGCTATATTTGCTGTAGAACCCATTGGCGACCATGCAGCTTTTCCTGTTAAAGCGTTATGTACCATCGCACAATCTCCTGCTGCATAAATATCTGGAACATTTGTTTCACCAAATTCATTGGTCAAAATCGTTCCTTTGAACATTTCAATTCCACTGCCTTCTAAAAATGCAGTATTTGGACGGATACCTGCACTTAAAACTACCAGATCCGTCTTATAGGCACGCTTGTCTGTGATGACCTTTTCTACCTTTCCATCACCTTCGATACCTGTTACTTTTACGCCTGTCACAACTGGAATACCGCTATCTGCAAGTTTTCCTTCTATGTATTCTGCCATTTCTGCATCAAAACCAGGCAGAGCATGAGCCGCCATATCCAAAACGAAAGGGCGGATTCCGTGCAGCTTTAAGTTTTCTGCGATTTCAAGTCCGATATAGCCTGCTCCGACTACTACAGCTTTTTTCACATTTCCAGAATCTACTACTTCACGCAGGCGAATAGCATCTTCTGGTGTTCTCATATAAAATACATTCTCCAAATCACAGCCATCAATCGGTGGTTTCACTGGACTCGCACCAACAGAAATTACCAGCTTATCATAATCATAAACGGTTTCCTCTTGTGTGTTTAGATTAATTGCTGTCACTTTCTTTGCTTCTGCATCGACTTTTACTGCCTCAGTTTCTGTCAAAACCTTCACACCCGTCAATTTTGTATATTTCTCTGGTGTGTTCACAATCAACTGTTCTTTGTCCTCAATTACATGTCCTACATAATAGGGAAGACCACATCCAGCATAGGAAATATTTTTTCCCTTATTCAGCACGATCACTTCGTTGCTTCTGTTTTCTCGCATCAATTTTGCGGCAATTTTTGTTCCGGCAGCTACGCCACCAAGTACTAATACTTTCATTTCTTCCTCCTTGTTTGTTAATTATTTATCAAATATGCATAAAATATGCTTTTATGACTTCACAAGTTTTATCAATATCCTCTTGCGTGTGCGCATCTGAAATAAACATCGCTTCAAACTGTGAAGGTGCTGTATAGATTCCATGTTCTAACAGATATCCAAAATATTCTGTATAACATTTCGTATTAGAAGATACTGCACTTTCATAATCCCGTACTGGCTGTTCCGTAAAAAAGACTGACATCAAAGAACCTACCTGATTGACAATAATACTTTTTTTCGCCGCCTCTCGCACTGCTGTCGCAAGAATTTCTGTTTTCTTTTCTAAGCGTTTATAAATAGTTTTATCCTCTTTTAAAATTTGAAGTGTTTCAATACCTGCTGTAGTGGCAATAGGATTTCCAGATAACGTACCTGCCTGATAAACAGAACCAACTGGAGAAACCATCTGCATAATTTCTCGTTTTCCTCCATATGCACCAATAGGCATTCCACCGCCCACAATTTTCCCCAAAGTCGTCAAATCTGGAACGATACCATAATACTCCTGCGCTCCTCCGAGCGCTAATCTAAATCCTGTAATCACCTCATCAAAAATCAGAAGTGCTCCATACTGTTTTGTGATTTCACGTAAAAATTCCAAAAATCCAGCTTCTGGCAATACCACTCCCATATTCGCTGCAACTGGTTCTACAATGACAGCCGCAATCTCTTTTGGATTAGCTTGGAACAATTTCTCTACCGATTCTCGATCATTATACAAAGCTACCAGTGTATGTTTGGTATAATCTTCTGGAACACCTGCACTATCTGGCACTGAAGTAGTGAGTGCTGCCGATCCAGCCTTTACTAGAAGTCCATCAGAATGTCCATGATAACAGCCTTTAAACTTCACAATCTTATCACGCCCTGTATATCCTCTCGCCGTGCGAATCGCGCTCATCACTGCCTCTGTCCCTGAACTAACCAAACGGCTGACCTCCATAGATGGCACTAATTCTGCAATCAGTTCCGCAAGAATCACTTCTTTTTCCGTTGGAGCACCATAAGTCAGTCCATTCTCACACGCCTGCTGTACAACTTTTATCACTCTAGGATGAGCATGACCCAAAATACCTGCTCCCCAAGAACAAACATAATCAATCATTTCATTTCCATCTACATCTGTAATTCTACTCCCCTTCGCTGATGCAATAAAACGAGGTGTTCTGCCTACTGAACCAAATGCACGCACTGGGCTATTAACGCCTCCCGGGATATGGCGTTTTGCCTCTTCAAATAATACTTTCGATCTTGTATCCATCGCCTTCTCTCTCCTTCAGCCATGCTGCAACTTCTAAAGCATGATAAGTAATAATCATCTTCGCTCCTGCCCGCTTAAAACCTATCATAATCTCCATCACAACTTTTTTCTCATCGATCCATCCCTTCTCAGCAGCAGCCTTCACCATAGAATATTCTCCACTGACATTATAAGCGACAATCGGAACATTAAATTGTAAAGAAATATCTCGGATGATATCCATATACGCCATCGCAGGTTTTGCAATAATCAGATCCGCACCTTCTAACAGATCCTCTTCCACTTCACGCATTGCCTCACGTCCATTTGCCGAATCCATCTGATATGTTTTACGATCCCCAAAGCTTGGCGCAGAATGTGCTGCATCCCGAAAAGGACCATAAAATGCCGATGCAAACTTAGCACTATACGCCATGATCGGAATATAAATAAACCCATTTTCATCAAGAGCCTGCCGGATTTTTGCAACCCGCATGTCCATCATATCACTCGGAGCAATAATATCCGCTCCAGCCCTCGCATAACTAACAGCCGTCTTTGTTAAAAGTGGTAATGTTTCATCATTTAAAATCACTCCATTTTGGATCAGTCCACAATGCCCATGTGATGTATATTCACAAAGACAAACATCTGCTATAACAATCAAATTTTTATATCTCTCATTCGCTTTGATAAAGCGGATTGCCTCCTGTACAATTCCATGTTCGTCATAAGCACCACTTCCGACCTCATCCTTATGCTCTGGAATTCCAAACAACAATACAGCTTTAATTCCCGCTGTTATAACACGATCTAACTCCTCTTTCAAACGGTCAATAGAATACTGATAGATTCCTGGCATAGATTCCACCAGATGACAGATATTTTTTCCTTCTATCACAAATATTGGATAGATTAATTCCTCTACTCGGACATGATTCTCTCTCACCATATCGCGTATTGCCGCGTTGGTTCTCAATCTTCTTGTTCGTTCCATTTCTTCCTCTTTTCTGTATGTATTCCGCATATTTTTTATCTGTCTCTTTTCCTTTATTTTATCCAAAAATAATGCTCATGTCAACAGCTTTTTACTTCGACTAAAGGTAAAAAAAAAGACAGAATTACTCTATCTTTCTGTATCTATATTCTATCCTTTATATTTGCATATAAGCTGTTGAATTTCCTCTTCTGTAGGAAGTTTTTCCTCTGAAAGACTGCTCTCTAAAAGCTTAAGATATACCTGTTTTCTTTCTTCCTCTGTAGGCACACAACATTTTACCTCTTCCCTCAGCCTTCCAAGACAATCTGCCAATTTTCCTAAATGCTCTGTAATCAGCGGGCTAGTATGTTTTTTTAAATATTGAGTAATTACAGGACTATTTCCTCCACTTGAAAATGCCGCCACTACCTCCCCCTGTTTCAGATATGCCGGAAAAATAAAACTGCAATCCTCGATCTGATCTACTGCATTAATCGGAATATTTCTTTTTCTGCACTCCTCAGCAATCCTGTGATTTAACATCTTATCATCTGTCGCCGTCACTACCAATTCCTGTCCCCTCAGATCTGACATCTCCATTTCTCTCTCTTGACATACAACTCCCACTTGTACTTGAATTTCTGGTATAATTTCTGGTGCTACTACCAATAACTTTGCCCCAAATTCCTTAAGAACTTTCACTTTCCGATACGCAACAGCACCTCCACCAACCACCAAACAGCACTTATCCTTTAACTCTATAAACATTGGAAAATATGACATCTCATTCCTCCTATATCTTATATCCCTCTGACCTTTTCTTCCTCATAACTCTCACAAAAAATATTAACCATAAAATAACCCACAAAATTTTCCTCATATTTTGCAGTTTCCTTTTCCATCTAAAATTTCCTTTCATTACTATTGTAAATAGGTAATTGCGAAACTCCAAACACCATAGAAATACTAACCTTTCCGAAAATTCCTTCTGTATCTCTCCTCACTTCAATTTCATAACCTATCATAACATTCACTTAAAAAAAAGCAGAACTGCCAACGAACCAGCGAAGGCAAGGAAGTCTTCCAAAAGAAGACCCTTGGAAGACGTCGGCACTTAATAAGCAAACCCGCAAGAAGCGGGATTTG
>CAJUHN010000197.1 GCA_910585935.1 uncultured Lachnospiraceae bacterium
GAGCAGTTCCGTAAGGGGCTGCGAATTTAGTATCCATTACGTCTGGAACGGAGCGAAAGCGCGGTTTCGTTGGAATACTTCCTTCCCTCTGCGACCCCATAGAATTTTTACTTGAATTATTTTATGATTATGGATAAAATAAAAAGGGATTTTTAAGAAATAGAAAATGATGATAAAGGATAATGGAATGGAAAAGAAGAGATATAAACATCATATATTAATTTTAGGTGGCGGTGCTTCTGGAATCATGGCGGCGATTATAGCGGCACGAATGGGAGCAGATGTTGCAATTTTAGAACATACCAAAAGAATCGGCAAGAAAATTTTAGCGACGGGGAATGGAAAATGTAATTTAACAAATTCTTGTCAGGAAAGTTGGTGCTATAGAGGAGATGATGTAGAGTTTCCTTTTCAGAGTTTAGCTCTTTTTTCTGAAAAAGATACCAGAAAATTTTTTGAAGATTTGGGAATTTTATTAAAAGAGAAAAATGGTTATTGGTATCCTTATTCTGGACAGGCTGCTACGATACTAGAAGCATTACAGGCAGAGTTGGAAAGACTTTCTGTGCCAATTTATTATGACATAGAGATAAAGAAGATAGAATTTCAAGCAAATAGAATATTGTGTTTTGCGGAAGATATGGTATTTCAGATGGATAAATTAATTTTAGCAACGGGGTCTAAGGCATCTCCTAAAACAGGGTCAGATGGCAGTGGGTATGAATTATTAAAACAGACAAAACATACCTTGATTTCTCCTGTTTCAGCCCTTGTCCCATTAGTTGTGGAAGGGAATTTTAAAAGTATAGCAGGGGTCAGAACAGATGCGAGAGTGTGGATGACAGAAGATGGAAAAGAAATGGCAGAAGATATAGGAGAGTTACAGATCACAGACTATGGGTTATCTGGGATTCCTATTTTTCAAATCAGCCGTTTTGCAGCAAGAGCGTTAGAAAAAGGGCATCGGGTTAGGGTGCATATTGATTTTTTTCCTAAATTATCGTTAGAACAGTTACAGAATTGCCTTCAAAAACAGTTAGAAAAGAAAGAGAAAACATTGGAAGAAATTTTACAGGGGTTTTTTCATAAGAAATTGGCATCTTTTTGTATGAAGCAGGCGGATTTATCATTAAGACAGAAGAAATTGACGAGAAAGGAAGAAGAAAGGCTGCTTTCGATTTTAAAGGATTTTGTTGTATCGATTCGAGATACTAGAAGTTTTGAACAGGCACAAGTCTGTGCAGGTGGAGTTTCTACAAAGGAAATTTGTTCTGCTACCATGGAATCCAAACTTCATTCTAATCTTTACTTTGCAGGAGAACTGATGGACGTAGATGGAGCTTGTGGAGGCTATAACTTGCAATGGGCTTGGACAAGTGGATATCTGGCGGGGAAAAATGCGGCGAAGAAATAGAAGCTGGTTGAAAAAGTTGGATAGAAGATAGGAATGGAGAAGTTATGATACGAATACAGCAAATAAAAATCAATTTAGAGCATAGAAAAGATGATTTAGAAAAAGAAATATTGCGGATTTTAGGAATTAAAAAAGAAAGTCTATGTTTTTTTCATATTCAGAAAGAATCGATAGATGCCAGAAAAAAGACGGATATCAAATGGATTTATACGGTAGATGTAATGATAAAGGAAGAACAAAAAGTGATAAAAAGAGTTCAGAAAAATCCGAATATATTTATCGTAAAAGAAAAGAGTTATCAATTTCCAAAAGAAAAGGAGATGAATGTAAAGCGTTTAAAACATCGTCCTATTGTCATTGGAACTGGACCAGCGGGATTGTTTTGTGGATTATTTCTAGCACAGCAGGGATATCAGCCTATTTTAGTAGAGCGTGGAGAATGTGTAGAAAAACGCTGCCAAACCGTAAATCATTTTTGGAAAGAGAATGTTCTTAATTTACATTCTAATGTGCAGTTTGGAGAAGGAGGAGCTGGCACTTTTTCGGATGGGAAATTGAACACTTTAGTGAAAGATACTTTTGGAAGAAATAAAAAGGTGTTAGAGGTTTTTGTAGAGGCAGGGGCTTCTGAAGAGATTTTATATAAGAATAAGCCACATATAGGAACAGATGTTTTGTGTGAAGTGGTAAAAAATATGAGGAAGATGATTCTTTCTTATGGCGGTGAAATCAGATTTGAAAGTCAAGTTACGGATTTTCTTTTTGATTTAGGAGAAGATGGAGAAAAAGAGTTAAGAGGGGTGGAAGTGAATGGAGGAGAGGTTCTTCCTTGTGAGGTATGTGTGTTAGCGATAGGACATAGTGCCAGAGATACACTGGAAGTTTTATACCGGTTGGGAGTGGAGATGCAGGCAAAAGCGTTTGCGGTTGGTTTCCGGGTACAACATCCCCAAAAAATGATTAATTTCGCTCAGTATGGAATAGAAAATTGTGAGGAAAAAGGACTCTATGCGGCGGAATATAAGTTGACTCATCAGGCATCGAATGGGAGAAGTGTATATTCTTTTTGTATGTGTCCCGGAGGGTATGTGGTAAATGCTTCGTCCGAAGAAGGAAAAATAGCCGTAAATGGAATGAGTTATAGTGGAAGAAATGGTCAAAATGCGAATAGTGCGATTATTATGTCTGTTACACCAGAAGATTTTAAAGAGAAAACTCCATTAGCGGGAATAGAGTTTCAGCGGGGGTTAGAAAGTGTTGCTTATAAAATGGGGAACGGGGTTGTACCGATTCAGCTCTATGAGGATTTTTGTAAGAATAGGATAGGGAAGAAAGGCATAGGAGAAATTATACCACAGATAAAAGGCAGTTATGAGTTTGCAAATTTAAGAGGGCTATTGCCAGAGGAATTAAATCTTGCTTTTATAGAAGGAATGGAAGCATTTGCAAAAAAGATAGCAGGTTTTCAACGTGCGGATACTATCTTAGCAGGGGTGGAAAGCCGTACTTCTTCTCCTGTCCGGATACAGCGTGATAGTGAAACATTAAAGAGTAATCGGAAAGGACTTTATCCTTGTGGGGAAGGGGCTGGATATGCAGGTGGAATCACTTCCGCAGCTATGGACGGAATAAAAGTTGCAGAAGCAATTGTCAAACAATATCAGATATAGTATACTAAAGAAAAGTGAGGGATAAATTTTGAATAAAGAAAGAGAACGATTACAGAATAAAAAAAGAGTAGTGATTAAGATAGGTTCTTCTTCCTTAACGCATGAAATAACAGGGAATTTAAACTTACAAAAATTAGAAAAATTAGTGCGAACTCTCTGCGATTTAAAAAATCAGGGAATGGAAGTTGTATTAGTTTCTTCTGGAGCGATTGCGGTGGGAAGAAAGGCATTAGGATTGATAGAAAGACCAAAGGCATTAGCGATAAAACAAGCGTGTGCAGCGATTGGACAGGCGAGTTTAATGATGATATATCAAAAATTGTTTGCAGAATATAATCAGATTTCTGCACAAGTTTTGATGACAAAAGATACCATGATCAATGACTTATCTCGGTATAATGCAAAAAACACCTTTGAGGAATTATTACATATGGGTGTCATACCGATTGTGAATGAAAATGATACTGTATCCACATATGAGATTGAATTTGGAGATAATGACCGCTTATCTGCGATTGTATCTGGTTTGATTCAAGCAGACCTTTTGATACTTTTAAGCGATATTGACGGGTTATTTACAGATGACCCGAACAAAAATTCAGAGGCAGAATTTATTGATATTGTTCCAGAAATTACACCAGAACTTCTCGCAATGGCAAAAGATTCAGATAGTTCAGTAGGAACAGGAGGAATGGCAGCTAAAATCGTTGCTGCAAGAATCGCTACTGATTCGGGAGCAGATATGGTAGTAGCAAATGGGGCGGATATGGATATCATTTATCGCATTTTAAAAGGAGAAAAGATAGGAACACTTTTCTTAGCTCATAAGAATAAAGACTTTGATCTAATGGATTATCTTGCCAAATAGAGATTGGAGGACAGAGTATGGATGTCCGTATTATAAAAAATTCGATTCCAGCGCAGTATGATTCCGCGATTGGAGATATCGTATTACAAATCTCAGAGGGCAATCAAAAGATTGGAGAAATTACATCCAAAAAATATACTTTATTTTATGTGGATTCTAATGTGAGAGAAGAACTCGCACCAGACATTATCAAGTATCATATCTGGTCGATACGCAATCTCTGTCCTCAACTTCCTTATTTTTATTTTACAAATTGTATGATAAAAAATAAAAATAATGTAATAATACGATTATATCGTTATCATACCGTGGAAAAAACATTTGAAATTATTTATGAAGTGGAAGATAATATTTCCCTTTATTTACATCAAAAAAAGACAAAAATATTTTTATTAGATGAAAATTATATATTAATAGAACATCAATATTTAAAAAGTAACGAAACGGATTCGTATCAAGGATTTTTAGATTTTGAACTTTTTTTATATAGCATGAAAGAACAGAGAGCTTTTACCATCACCGATGATAATTTTTTACAAGGAGGGATTTTTGATATATTTCCTATCTCTAAAAACATTTGCGCAATAAAGATAGGATATGATTTATTAGAAGACCGTCGCTTTGAAAAATTAAAGGAAAAGGAAATTGCGGTAGAAAGTATCGGATTTGTAAATATAAAACAAATGATATCTGACATCTTAGTGAAACAAAATAATATTTTTATTGATATTGTAGATCAAGTAAAAGGGGGAAAAACTATTCCTTGTTTTCAAGTGAAAGACGAATATTTGATTTATTCTAGAGTTTCTAGAGATGGACAAGAAGAAGTTATTTATTATAATTATAATACAAAAGAAGCCAAAGCATGTATTAATACGAGTGTATTTGAGCTGACAGATTTAGCTAAAGCATATATTTCTAATGGAAAGCCTTATATTTTAACAGAAACTAAAAAAGGACTTCGCTTATATAATATAATCGAAGAAGAAATAGAGTGGATGTTTGAAAAAGACTCTGTTTTAAAAGAGCTTACAGATGATTGGATCGTAGTAGAAGTGAAGAAAAAAAGATTATTTCGTAAAGCTTATTCTATGGTACAGGTATTTCAATGCAGTATAAAAAAAGTGATTGTACAGGAAAGAGGACATTTTTTTAAGCTATTTCATCCAAAAGAGGATAAGTTGTATTTATTTATAAAATAAATATCGTCTATTATATAAAATAATTAGAAGTATGATTATTATGCAAAAATGAGATGATGATAGGGAGTGCTATCAAAGAAGAAAATAGAATAGTAAAAATAGAGGTGATGATATGTTAGAAGAAAAAATAAAAAGAATTAATGAATTATATCATAAATCACAGGATACAGGATTGACAGAAGCAGAAAAGGAAGAACAGGCGAAATTAAGATATGAGTATATTCAGGCGATCAGAAATAATTTAAGAGGTTCTTTAGAGAATATTTCTATTCAAAATCCTGACGGCACGATTACTGATTTATCAGAACAAAGAAAGATGAAAATGAATATTAGAAGGGATCATTAATGTACAAAAAGGAAGAATTAAGGAAAATTATCGAAGGATATCGAAGGGCGATGGCAAAAGATGATGTAGTGATGAAGAGTATCGCTATCATTCATAAAATACTGAATTTAAAAGAATACCAGAAAGCAGATTGTATTTATTGTTATGTGGATTTTCATAATGAAGTAAAGACAAAACCACTGATTCATCAAGCGTTTTTAGACGGAAAGAGAGTAGCTGCTCCGAAAGTTTTAAAAGATGGCATGGAATTTTATTATATTAAGGGATATGAAGATTTACAACCGGGATATTCAGGAATATATGAACCTGTGAATTGCCCTATAGCAATGGAAACAAATGCTTTGATTCTGATGCCGGGAGTAGCTTTTGATAAAAGAAATCATCGAATAGGATTTGGAAAGGGTTTTTATGACCGATATTTACAACGAGAAAATAATCATTATAAAATAGCATTGGCTTATGATTTTCAAGTCTTTGATAAGATACCACAAGATAGTTATGATATCTGTCCAGATTTAGTTGTGACAGAATCAAAGATATATCGAAAAGAAAATGAAACAGACACTATCATAAATGAAAGGGAAGTTTTATGACAGATTTAAACATATTAGGAAAATGTGCGAAAGAAGCAGCACCGAATATAGCTGCTTTAGACACAGAGAAAAAAAATCAAGTTCTTTTAAAAGTAGCAGAAGCGCTGGAAACTCATTTTGAGAATGTTTTGAAAGCCAATGAAAAGGATATAGAAACAGCAAAAAAAAATCAGATGAAACATTCTCTTGTGGACAGACTTTTGCTTACGAAAGAGAGAATTTTTACTATGGCAGACGGATTGAGGGAAATTGCAACATTAGATGACCCTATTGGAGAAGTGATTTCCATGAAAAAAAGACCGAATGGTCTTATGATAGGGCAAAAAAGAGTTCCTCTCGGAGTGATAGGAATTATTTATGAAGCAAGACCAAATGTTACTGTGGATGCCTTTGGACTCTGTTTTAAAACAGGAAATGTAGCATTTTTAAAAGGTGGCAGCGATGCTATTTTCTCTAATAAAGAAATTGTCAGAATTATAAAAGAAACATTAGAAAAAGAAGGAGTGTCAAAGGATGCTGTGCTTTTTTTAGAGGATACCGACAGAGAAGTCACAAAAGAGTTTATGAAACTTCGTACTTATATAGACGTTTTGATTCCAAGAGGAAGTGCAAATTTAATTCATTCTGTGGTAGAGAATAGCACTATTCCAGTCATTGAAACAGGAACAGGAAATTGTCATGTCTATGTAGATGAAACGGCTGACCTTTCCATGGCACTCTGTATCATTGAAAATGCAAAGACACAGCGGGTAGGAGTTTGTAATGCCTGTGAATCCATTGTTCTACATAAAAATATTGCTGCTATATTTTTACCAGAACTTTGTGATATGTTAAGAAATAAAAAAGTAGAAGTAAGAGGAGATAAAGAAACTGTAAAAATTGTAAATTCTATCATACCTGCAAAAGAAGAAGATTGGGGAATGGAATATTTAGATTATATTGTATCTATAAAGATAGTAGATACATTTGATGAGGCAATCACACATATCAATCGCTATAATACAAAACATTCGGAAACGATTGTTACAAAAGATTATGAAAAGGCAGAACGATTTTTAAATGAAATCGATGCTGCTTGTGTTTATATTAATGCTTCTACTAGATTCACAGATGGATTTGAGTTCGGTTTTGGAGCAGAGATTGGAATCAGCACACAAAAATTACATGCGAGAGGACCGATGGGATTAAAAGAACTCACTTCTCTGAAATATGTGATATATGGAAATGGACAAATCAGGAAATAAGAATTTATATAGGGATTGTGAAAATGTTATGGTTTTCTTTGATGTAAAGATAAAAGGGGACGCTGCGGCAAGGAAGTATTCCAGCGAAGCCGCGCTTTCGCTCCG
>CAJUHN010000198.1 GCA_910585935.1 uncultured Lachnospiraceae bacterium
GTCTGGAACGGAGCGAGAGCGCGGCTTCGTTGGAATACCTCCTTGCCGGAGCGCCGCCTTTTGGTTCAGATATAAAAAGGAAAGGAGATAAATGCCATATTTATAAGAATATGGTAATTGGATATGGATTCTTTGGAAATGAAAGTTTGGGAATATATAAGAGAATATGAGATGATTTCAGAAGGAGATAAAATAGTAGTTGGACTATCAGGAGGGGCAGATTCTGTTTTTCTTTTTTTTATTATGTTAGGTTTAAAAGAAAGAATGAATGTGGAATTTGTCTGTGTGCATGTTCATCATGGAATAAGAGGGGAGGAAGCGGATAGAGATAAAAGATTTGTGGAAGAATTATGCAGAGAGTATGGAATTGTTGAAAGAACTTTTTGTTATAAAGTGAAAGAGATTGTGAAAGAAAGAAGAATATCAGAAGAAGAAGTGGGAAGAATTTTGAGATATGAGAGTTTTCGGAAAGTAATGACAGAGTTAGCATATAATAAAATAGCGGTGGCTCATAATTTAGGGGATCAGGCAGAAACTATAATACATCATTTGTGCAGAGGGAGCGGGTTAGATGGATTAGCCGGAATTGAACCAGTGACAGGAGAAATTATAAGACCTTTATTGTGTTTGGATAAAAAGGAAATAGAAAGATGGCTGACCCAAAAAGGGAAAGAATGGAAGGTAGATTCTACAAATTTAACAGGAGATTATACACGAAATCGTATTCGAGGAGAAGTGCTGCCTTTGCTGGAAGATAAGGTGAATAAGGAGGCGGTTGCTCATATAGCAGCTTGTGGAGAAGCACTTTTAGAAGTGAAAAGATATATCAATAAAAGAGGAATAGAAGCTTATCATAAAATGGTGGAAGAAAAAGAAGGAGAGATTGGGATTTTATTAGAGGAGTGGGAGAAAGAAGATGTTGTGATACAGAAAAAGGTTTGGATTTTAGCGATTGAAAAGATGGCGAGCGGCAGAAAGGATATTACATCAAAGCATATACAGGCATTGTTAGAATTAGCAGAAAAAGAAGTTGGAAAGAAAATTGATTTACCCGGAGAAATTTATGCACAGAGAGGTTATGAAAAGGTTTATTTGAAAAAGAAAATGGAAGAGAAAAGAAAATGGAAAGAGGAAATAGAAGTTTGTATAAAGAATCAGAATGTGTATATTTTATCAGAAGAGTGGCTGGAGGGTGGGGGGAAGTTAATTGTAGATCAAGCACAGAAGATGGATTTTACTATATGGAAAGAAATAAAAAAAATTCCTGAAAATACCTATACGAAATGGTTTGATTATGATAAAATAAAAGATACTTTGCTACTCAGAAATCGAAGAGAGGGAGATTATATTGAATTGGGGACTGGATTAGGAAGAAAAAAACTCAAGAAATTTTTTATTGATCAAAAAGTGCCTAAAGAAAAAAGAGATTCTATTTTGGTATTAGCAGATGGAAATCATGTTCTTTGGATTATCGGCTATCGTATCAGTGAAGGGGTAAAAATAACAGAGAATACCAAATATATGGTAAAAATACATTTAGATGGAGGTAATACAAATGGGAGAAAAGATTAGAGTATTATTGACGGAAGAAGAAGTAGACAGAAAAATAGAAGAAATTGGAAAGAAAATTAGTGAAGATTATGAAGGAAAAGAAATTCATTTAATTTGTATTTTAAAAGGAGGTATCTTTTTTACTTGCGAACTGGCAAAGAGAATCACAGTTCCTGTTTCTTTAGATTTTATGTCAGTATCTAGTTATGGTGCAGGAACAAAATCAAGTGGAGTAGTAAAGATAGTAAAAGATTTAGATGAACCATTAGATGGAAAAGATGTAATTATTGTAGAAGATATTATTGATTCAGGAAGAACTCTCAGCTATTTAATTGAAATTTTGCATAAGAGAAATCCAAAATCTATTAAACTTTGTACATTGTTAGATAAACCTGAGAGGAGAGTTACAGATGTCAAGGTGGATTATGTAGGGTTTAATATTCCAGATGAATTTGTGGTGGGATATGGTTTGGATTATAATCAAAAATATAGAAATTTGCCTTATATTGGCGTAGTAGAATTTAATTAAGAAAAATAATGAGAATTTGGGGATAACAAATATTTGAAAATAAAAGGATTAACAAAAGTTGGTATTTGATAAGAAAAGGGAGGTTTCGATTTGAAATCTAAAGGATTAGGAATATATTTTGTCATTATGGCAGGTTTAGTTGTGCTTATGTTATGGTCTACTAGAAATTCTTCAGGAACAAGTGGCTATACGTATCCGACATTTTTAAGTGATTTAGAGGCAGGGGAAGTATCTTCTGTTACGGTAAGGCAAAATGGAAATGGAGAAACTCCTACAGGAGAATTAGATATTGCTCTGAAAGATGGAACGAAGAAGACTCTATATGTGCCAGATGTGAAAGATGCTATCAAGGATATGAATGAACAAGATATGTCAAATTATTTTGTGACAGATGTGCAGCGTGATAGCTTCTTTTTAACTGCTATTTTGCCTGTTCTTCTTGGAGTGGTTGTGATTATCGTATTTTTTACTTTTATGAATAATCAAGCGTCAGGAGGCGGAAACAGCAAAGTGATGAACTTTGGAAAAAGCCGTGCGAAGATGGTAATTGATACAGCGAAAAAAGTGACATTTAAAAGTGTAGCTGGATTAGATGAAGAAAAGGAAGAATTATGGGAAATCGTGGATTTCTTAAAAGCCCCTAAGAAGTATCTTCAGGTAGGAGCTAGGATTCCAAAGGGAGTACTTTTAGTAGGACCTCCCGGTACAGGAAAAACATTATTGGCAAAGGCGGTAGCAGGAGAAGCAGGAGTGCCATTTTTCAGCATTTCTGGTTCTGATTTTGTGGAAATGTTCGTCGGGGTAGGTGCTTCTCGTGTGAGAGATTTATTTGAAGAGGCAAAGAAAAATTCTCCTTGTATTATATTTATTGATGAGATTGACGCTGTGGCTAGAAGAAGAGGTACTGGAATGGGCGGCGGGCATGATGAAAGAGAACAAACGCTCAATCAGTTGTTAGTGGAGATGGACGGATTCGGCGTGAATGAAGGTATTATTGTGATGTCTGCGACAAATCGTGTGGATATCTTAGACCCTGCTATTTTACGTCCGGGGCGTTTTGATAGAAAAGTTATGGTAGGAAGACCCGATAGGAAAGGAAGAGAAGAGATTCTAAATGTTCATGCCAAAAATAAGCCTCTTGGAGATGATGTAGATTTAAAAGAGGTGGCAAGAACTACAGCAGGATTTACGGGTGCTGATTTGGAGAACTTATTAAATGAAGCGGCTATTTTGGCAGCGAGGGACAGCAGAACTTTTATTGTGCAAAATGATATCAGACAATCTTTTGTAAAAGTTGGAATAGGAGTGGAGAAGAAAAGTCGTGTTATTAATGAAAAAGAGAAGAAGATTACAGCTTATCATGAAGCGGGGCACGCTATTTTATTCCATGTGCTTCCAGATGTAGGACCTGTGTACTCTGTATCTATTATTCCAACAGGAATAGGAGCGGCTGGATATACTATGCCATTGCCAGAAAAAGATGAGATGTTTAATACAAAAGGAAAGATGCTTCAAGACATTATGGTGGATTTGGGTGGTAGAATTGCCGAAGAGATGGTATTTGATGATATTACGACAGGTGCATCACAAGATATTAAACAGGCGACTAATATCGCAAAGGCTATGATAACACAATATGGAATGTCAGAAAAGGTGGGATTAATCCATTATGGCAGTGATGAAGATGAAGTGTTTATTGGTAGAGATTTAGCTCATACGAGAAGTTATGGAGAGAGTACAGCAAGTTTAATAGATGAAGAAGTGAAGCGAATTGTAGATGAGTGTTATAGGAAAGCGAAAGAAATTTTAACAGAACATGAAAAAGTGCTTCATAGATGTGCAGAATTATTGTTGGAAAAAGAGAAAATAGGCAGAGAAGAATTTGAGGGGTTATTTGCATAAAAAATTTATTTAAAATCACTATAAAAATAGTGATGTTAAAAAATGGATAAGTTATTTTAGACAAAAAGTGTTGTCCATAAATATAAAGTTTGTGCACACTTTCGGATAGATAAATGCTATAATAAATATCGTAAAACCCCCAATACATTATATAGTTTTTGCTACACCCCATAAGAAACGAAATACCTTCTCCAAAAAGGAACTGTTGCTTAAAAGAATTAGTGCGCAGTTCCTTTTTATTATCCATAAGAGAGAATGAAGAAAATTAAGAAGGTTTTGACAAAGAGGATCGCTCCGGAAAGACACTATTCCAGCGAAGCCGCGCTTTCGCTCCGTTCCAGACGTAGCGGTACTAAATTCTCGGCGCGTGACCGCACCGCTCATTAAGTGCCGACGTCTTCCAAGGGGCTTCTTTTGGAATAGTGTCTTTCCTCCGCTAGTCTGTAGTATAGGCGAGTTTGTAAGGTGAGCTTGATGTTATTGCTGTTAAAGGATTAAATGTAGAAACTATTTGGTATTTTATTAAAATATTAGAATGTTTTTTGGTAGTTTGTAGATAGTATGATTTTTATTAGAATAGAGTAGTCAAGAAACTAGCGAAGGCAAGGAAGTATTCCAAAAGAAACCCCTTGGAAGACGTTGGCACTTAATGAGCGGTGCGGTTACGCGCCGAGAATTTAGTGTCCATTACGTCTGGAACGGAGCGAAAGCGCGGTTTCGTTGGAATACTTCCTTGCTGTGCGAACCTTTCGGCAAAATGTTTTCTTCTCTTTTTATATATTTTATCATTTGGTTTTTTTATGTTCATATTTATAGGATAATTTTTGGCTTGGTTTAGTTTATAAGAAATTATAGGTAGATGGTAGTAGCATTTTGAACAAATAATGGGGGAGAAAATAGAAATGGTACAAAAAATGTAAGGGAAATATCTTGAATTATTAGTTGTATTTGCACGTATAATATAATAGAATATTAGTTATGAGGAAAATGTGGCTATCTTTTTATTATTATAATCTGGCGCAGATGTATGATTTGTTAATGGAATGGGTATAAGACATGATTGTGTTTATTGAAGCAATATAGGTATAAATAAAGCAAAAAGGGGTAAAGGAGGATCAAAAAGAAAGGGATTATTAAAAAATTAGGAAAGAGATCAATATGTTGATAACCAAAAATACACATAACGAATAGGAGCATGTTATGGATATAAGAGTGAATACAAATAAGCTGGATAGAACAAATAAATTTTTATTATATGTTTCAGCAATGAGACCTTTATTAAACAGAAGAGCTTTGTTTACAGATTGTACACAAGAGTATGTAAAGCCATGTGAACCAAAGGCAGGAGAAAATGTTAAAATTTATTTTAGAACTGCGAAACAAAATGTAGATAAAGTATTTTTGATTCATGAGAGTGAAGAAGTGGAGATGAATTTTGATCATGCAAACGGGGAGTTTGATTTTTATAGTATTGAAATTCAGATGACAGAAGATGTATTTTTTTATAGTTTTAAAATATTATCTGGGAAGGTTTGCTGTTATTATAATCAGAGAGGTGTTAATAAGGAAATGCAACCTTATTATAATTTCAGAATCATTCCAAATTTCGCTACTCCTCAGTGGGCAAAGGGAGCTGTAATTTATCAGATTTTTGTGGATAGATTTTGTAAAGGGGATTCTTCTAATGATCCAGTGGATAGAGAGTATGTTTATATTGAAGAGGGAATTTCTCAAGTGAAGGATTGGAATAAGTATCCTGCAACTATGGGAGTACGTGAATTTTATGGAGGTGATTTACAAGGAGTATTAAATAAAATGGATTATCTTCAAGAACTAGGGGTAAATGTGATTTATTTTAATCCTTTGTTTGTGTCTCCTTCTAATCATAAATATGATATACAAGATTATGATTATATAGATCCACACTTTGGAAAGATTATAAAAGATGAGGGAGAAACGCTTCCCGAAGGAGATAATTGTAATGCTCATGCTACTAAATTTATCAGCCGTGTCACGAGTAAGGAAAATCTAGAGGCGAGTAATCAGTTATTTATAGATTTAGTGGAAGAGGCACATAGAAGAGGAATAAAAGTGATTTTAGATGGTGTATTTAATCACTGTGGATCTTTTAATCGCTGGCTGGATAGAGAGCGTATTTATGAAAATCAGGAAGGATATGAAAAAGGAGCATTTATATCAGAAGATAGTCCATATCGCAGTTTTTTTAAATTTAATCCGAATGGAAGATGGCCTTATAATACGGCATATGATGGGTGGTGGGGACATGATACTCTTCCAAAGTTGAATTATGAGGAATCGGAACAGTTGGAAAAAGATATTTTGAGAATCGCTAAAAAGTGGGTGTCACCTCCTTTTTGTGCAGATGGATGGCGTTTAGATGTGGCAGCAGATTTAGGACATAGTAGTGAATATAATCATATATTTTGGAGTAAGTTTCGAGCAGCGGTATATGAAGCGAATCCAAATGCGATTGTTTTAGCGGAACATTATGGAGATCCTTATAATTGGTTAAATGGAAAAGAATGGGATACAGTGATGAATTATGATGCTTTTATGGAACCTATTACTTGGTTTTTAACTGGAATGGAAAAACATAGTGATGATTTCAGAGGGGATTTATTAGGAAATTCTGACAGCTTTTTTCAGGCTATGTCACATCATATGTCCAGATTTCCGATGCCATCTTTGCAGATTGCGATGAACGAGTTATCGAATCATGATCACTCTAGATTTTTAACACGAACGAATCGGCGTGTGGGAAGGGTTGCAGGTTTAGGATCTGAGGCTGCAAATGAAAATGTAAATAAAGGCACATTTCGAGAAGCTGTTGTGATTCAGATGACATGGCCGGGTGCTCCTACAATTTATTATGGAGATGAGGCTGGTTTGTGTGGCTGGACAGATCCAGATAATCGAAGAACTTATCCATGGGGACAGGAAGACATTGAATTAATAGGATTTCATAGAGATATTATAAGAATTCATAAAGAGAATAAGGCATTGTTATATGGATCTTATAAGGAATTATTTGGAGCACATAAAATCATTGCTTATGGAAGATTTATGGAAGATAATTTAATTACAGTTGTTATTAATAGTAATTTTGAAGAGAAGGAAATTTCTATTCCTGTCTGGGAAATTGGAGTGAGAGATGGGGAAGAAATGGAACGATTGATATTGACTACAGAAACAGGATATAATATTGGACAAACAAGTTATGTTGTGGATAGAAAAATGCTGAAAGTGTCACTTCCTCCTATTTCTGCTGCGGTTTATCGAAAGAAAATATAAATATAGAGGACAGGGGAGCAAAGGTTCGCTGCGGTAAGGAAGTATTCCAGCGAAGCCGCGCTTTTGCTCCGTTCCAGACGTAGCGGTACTAAGCGCACAGACCTTTTAGG
>CAJUHN010000199.1 GCA_910585935.1 uncultured Lachnospiraceae bacterium
TTGCGAAACTGCTCATTAAGTACCAACGTCTTCCAAGGGGCTTCTTTTAGAATACTTCCTCCCTTAAGCTAGTTTCTTGTTTCTTCTATAAGCAAAAACTCTTCGATTTATCACAATACTTTATAAGTATAAACACTCCTGTATCATGATTCTTGTTAAAATCTATAAAAAGCTCACACAACAACATACCATAATAACAGATACTATCATTTTTTATAGATACAATCTTAAGTCAAATAGAATTATAAAAGGTAAAAAAGCCAATAAACTAGCACAGGCAAAGACCTATTCCAAAAGAAGCCCCTTGGAAGACGTCGGCACTTAATGAGTGAACCCTACTGGGTTCAACGAATTTAGTACCGCTACGTCTGGAACGGAGCGAAAGCGCGGCTTCGTTGGAATAGGTCTTTGCCTGTGCGGAAACTCTAGAAACTCTAGTTTCATATACTCCCAAACTATCATTTTATTTCTTTTTCAAATAGTAAAATCCATAAGCAGGTATATTAACTCCCATCGGTTTTATTTCTTTTCCTGAGATCAATTCCATATAATCACCATCTGTTTCATTGATCCATGCTGTCTTATCAAATTCACTAAAATTAAACACTCCGATAATTTTCTCATTCTCAAAACTTCTTCCTATACATAATATAGCTCGATCCCATGTTTCGATTGTCCAAGTATCTGCATTTGATACAAATACTTTTTCTTTTTTCCTTATCTGCTCTAATCGTTCCAAACTTTGAAATATCTTTCCTTCCACAGTATTAGGATTTGAAATATTTTTAGCCAGCTCCCAATTCATAGCTCCTCGATGAAGATATCTAGAATCATCTGCTTTGTGTATATCTTGTTTATACATGTAGTCATTGACCTGCCCAATTTCATCACCACTATACAATACAGGAATTCCTGACTGCATAAACATATATGCATGAAGCATCACATCAAGTTTAATCGCCTTTTCCATTGCCTTATCGTTCTTTTCAAAGCCAGCTTTTTCTATCCCACACATAGATGCAGTTGTTCCACAAAATCTCGCGTCACCGGTAATCGGATCAGCATTATAAAGTTCTCCTCGGCTATTACTTCCCTCTATATAACCTTGAAAGTAATCATTTAAGTATTGTTTATGAGGACGTTCTTGCATTCCATCTGCCTTCAACGCTTCATAGTCTAGTCCCCACCCAATATCATCATGACAACGCAGATAATTTAAAAATACATAATCTTTTGGCAGTGAATGAACAATATCAAGCTGTCGTTTCAGAAGTCGTATATCTTTCGTAGCTACTGTATGCCATGTGGTCGCCATAGTAGTCACATTATAAAGCATATGACATTCTGGTTTCTCTACCGTTCCAAAATAAGGGACAACTTTTTCTGGTTCCATCACCACTTCTCCTAACAAAAGGACACTTGGACATACAATCTCACTGATGATTCGCATCATGCGGACGATTGTATGAACCTGTGGTAGATTTCGGCATTGAGTATTCAACTCTTTCCAGATATAAGGAACAGCATCAATACGAATAATATCCATTCCTTTATTTGTCAAATACAAAAAATTGTACATCATCTCATTAAAAACTCTCGGATTTTTATAATTCAAATCCCATTGATATGGATAAAATGTTGTCATCACAAAATGACTATTATCTGGAATCCAAGTGAAATTCCCCGGAGCAGTTGTAGGAAATACTTGTGGTACAGTTCTGTCATATAGAGATGGTATATCAGAATTATCAAAGAAAAAATATCGGCTCATATATTCTCCATCACCCTGACGTGCCTTTTTTGCCCATTCATGATCTTCTGAAGTATGATTCATAACAAAATCCATACAGACATTAATTCCTTTTTTATGACACGCTTCTGTCAGACTTTCTAAATCTTCCATAGATCCTAAATTTTTCTGAACTTTCCGAAAATCTGATACCGCATAGCCTCCATCAGAACGTCCTTCTTCTGTTTCAAGAAATGGCATCAAATGAATATAATTCACATGACATTGTTCTATATAGTCCAATTTAGACTCTACCCCTTTTATATTTCCTGCAAAATTATCAATATAAAACATCATTCCTAACATATCATTTTTCTTATACCAATCACGATATGTTTCACGTTCTAAATCTAAGGATTTTAATTCTTCTCCTCGTTCTAGATAAAAACACTTCATATTATCACATAATTCGGCAAACATAGAACTGTTCTCATATAATTCCATATAAAGCCAGCGAAGTTCATCATAATGTTTTTCAAATCGCTTTTTATAGACTTCTTCTATTTCTTTTTGATCGTTTATTATCATATCATCTATTTTATTTTGTTTTTTCTCTTTTATTATTTTTTTCATACTTTTACCTTTCTATTTTTATCATGATATACCAAAAAGAGGATACTTGTCAAACGCTTTTTCCCTTAGACCTATAAAAAGTATCCTCTTCTATCTTACTTATTATAAATTGCTTTCTAAAAATATTTTCATTTTTTCACAAACAGCCTCTTCATCAGAACCTTCTATTTCTACTATTATCATATCACCACATTTTACACCTAATCCCATCACTGCCATTAGCTTTGTGGCATCAGCAGATTTTGTATCCTTTATAATCTGAATCTTGCTTTCATATTTCTTAGCTTCTTTTACTAAAAGTCCTGCTGGTCTTGCATGGATTCCTACTTCATCTTTTATCACATAACTGAATTTCTGCATTTTTTCTTCCTCCTTAAAATTTATTCTATGATTTATTCCGATTCGATTGTAAATAGCTGTTCCATTTTATTTGTATTTCCTGTCTTTAATACTTTAAAGTTTGGATAATCATCACTATTTGTCAAAAGAACTGCCGTTGTTGTGCTATATCCTGCTGCTTTAATCTTTGAAATATCAAAAGTAATCAGTTTCTGTCCTGCTTTTACTTTTTCTCCTTCTGAAACAAAAATCTTAAATCCATCTCCATGCATATTTACAGTATCAATTCCCACATGTATTAAAACTTCCATTTCACCCGGTCCAGTAATCCCTATTGCATGATGAGTATCTGTGACAGAGGAAATCTCTCCATCAAATGGTGCAACAACTTCTCCGATTTCTGGCTCAATTCCCACACCATCTCCGAGTACACCAGAAGCAAATGTTTCATCTGGAATCTCTTCTCTAGGTATCACATTCCCCTTTAACGGTGCAAATAGCATCTTGGCAGCGGGTTCTATCTTTTTTTCTTCCTCTGTATTTTTTGTATTTTCTTTTTCTTCTACTTCTTCTTTCCATGTAAACCAAGTGAGTGTAAAAGAAATTCCAAAGGAAACAATTAAAATGATGGCATATTGTATGGTATAATCTAAAGTAATCAGAAATCCCGGAATCCCTGTTACTCCATAAGAAGTCGCACCGATATGAAAAATTGAACCCAAAAGTGCGCCTGCTGCTCCTCCGATCATGCCACATATTAGTGGTTTCACATATCTGAGATTTACACCGAAGATGGCAGGTTCTGTGATTCCTAAAGCTGCTGATAAAGAAGAAGGAATCGCTACAGATTTTGTTTTTAACTTTTTAGCTTTCAAGCCAACTGCCAAACATGCTGCTCCCTGAGCGAAGTTTGCCGCTGAAGCGATAGGCATCCAAATATTTAAACCATCTTCTGCTGAAAGCAGCCCTGCCTCAATCACGTTATACATATGATGAATACCACATACTACTGTAAGTGGATATAAAGCCCCCATAATCATAGCTCCTATACCATATCCAACTGTAATAATCCATCCTGCAAAGTCTAAAACATAACTTTCTGCTGTAGAGAATACAGGTCCAATGATTCCTAAAGTGAGAAATGCTGTAAGCAATACAGTACAAAGTGGTGTTACAAATAAATCTATCATTTCAGGAATATGTTTATGCAGCCATTTCTCAATTTTACACATCAGCCAGACTGCAATTACAACAGGAATCACATGTCCTTGATAGCCAACCTGTCGAATGGGAAAACCAAATAAACGCCATACTGGAATATCCGCTACTTCCATAGAACCTACTGACCATGCATTAATCAAGTTTGGATGAATCATAATCATACCGATTACTGCTCCAAGAAAAATATTTCCTCCAAATACTCGTGCTGCGGATACTGCAATTAATATGGGAAGAAATGTAAATGCTGTATTCGCCATCAAATCAAGGATTCCATACCAATCACTTCCTGCAAAAACTGGAATCGCTTTTCCAAGTGCTTCCACTAACCCCATCATCAAACCAGAAGCTACGATAGCTGGTAATATAGGAACAAATACATCACCCAAAGCCTTAATCATTCGTTTAAATATAGGCTGCTGTGCTGCTGCTGCCGCTTTCACCTCTTCTTTTGTTGCTGCAGTCATACCACTTACACTTAAAAATTCATCATATACTTTAATCTGTATAAGAACCATCCATACATTCCACTGTCCGAAAAATACCATTTTCTTTTAAAATATTCATCGCGGTCTGTTTCTGTTCTTCTGTCATCGGACAATCATAAATAACTTCTTTTTGACATTCAATATATCCCCCTGAACTGGCTATTATCCCGTCAAAATCATATTTTAACAGTGGTGACAACATATCATAATTCCTACCTGTACACAAGAATACATAATGTCCCCTTTTTCTAGCTTGATGAATTGCCTGTATTGCGGATTCTGGAGGTTCATTATGTCCCGGTTCTGTTAATGTTCCATCTATATCCAAAAAAATAATTTTTTGTTCCATCTATACTCTCCTTATTAAAATAAAATGTGTATTGCTGAAAATTTTGTGCATTTTCTAGTTGTATCGTATATAAAAATAATCTCTTTATTTTATTCTAAAAAAGTTTACTATCACACATCACCCTCTTAATTACTTTTTATCTCTCTATATATATGTAATTGATTTCATCTATGATGTGATTATATATCATGTTTTATTTATTGTAAATAGACAATTTTAATAATATATGAGATATATTTTTGTGTATTTTGCTGAAATTGATTTCATAATTATGATCAAGAATTTTATATCCTTGTTAAGTTGATATTTATAAATATAAGTTAAAAAATAAGATTTTGAAAATACGAGAAGTAAAGAAAAATGGTTTGATAGCTGTTTGAAGTATATTTCGAGGGTCGCTATGTGAAGAACCTATTCCAACGAAGCCGCGCTCCCGCTCCGTTCCAGACGTAATGGTACTAAATTCGCAGCCCCTAACAGGACTGCTTATTAAGTACCAACGTCTTCCAAGGGGCTTCTTTTGGAATAGGTTCTTCCCTCCGCTAGTTGGTTGGCTGTTCTACTCTATGAAAAATACTTCTTACTATAAATATATGATTATAAAGAATTAGAGAGCAAAATATTGAATCATTCAAAAATTAAAAAAAGAAACAAAGAAAGATTTTATTTATAGAATGAAAGATTATTATTATAATATAAAATGATATATACAAGCTAATTATTTTAAAATTTCTCCCTTTTCGGAATTATGTATCCATAGAAAACGTGCTTATAAATATACATTGTAAGCATCATGATCAAGTATATAAACATGAATTCTGATAAGACACTTTTTATAGCATTTATTAACTGTTATATCTTATCTTCAAAAAGTTCGCAAACCCTTGAAAATGCTAAATTTATAGCAAGTGAGTTTGTCCTTACGCTTTCCCTCGTGTTATATCCTTTTCCTTCATGTTACGAACTCTCATAAGGGCAAAAATAAGGGAAAGAAAAACCTGTAACAAATTATAACACAATATAAATAAGGCAGGAAAAACTGATTGAAATGCTTTCTTAATTTCTTCAAAAATTCAATTAGCAAAGGATAGATAAAATATGAAATTCATATATGCACAATACAATGTATAGCATCATATCATTGATATAACCACCTTTGACAGATCATTTCGTGTTTAAGACAGAATAGAGATTTTTTTCGCTTGTAGAAAGGCAAACAGCACAAAAACAAAACTGCCATAGGAGCAGCAGCGCCCATACACACCCTGTCATGGATAAATTTCGCACTAAGATTGTAACTTGTTTTATATTCCGAATGCAACTGAATCGCTATTCATATATTTTAACTTCTACTATTGGTTGAATTTATAAGATGAACTAACCGACACGGTTATGGATTATTTCAATTATCTATATTAAAATGGAATCAATAGAAACAAGGATTGAAATCGAATGGATTCTTTCTGCCGGACTCAGCTTTGTAACTTATTAACTATGTAACCTATGCAGCTATATCATTATAAAACAGGGAGGTATTTATATATGAATATTGGTTCAGTAATTATGAGTAAAAGAAAGGCTTTAGGCTATACGCAGCAAACCTTGGCGGATAAATTGAATGTTTCTTTTCAGGCAGTGTCAAAATGGGAGAATGGAACGAATTATCCGGAAATGGAAATACTCCCTATGATTGCAAGTGTATTGGACACAAGTATTGATTCCCTTTTGGGATATAAGTCTTTTGTGGTTTCCGATTATGACAAACGGTATGACACGGCGGATTATTATTGGGGAATAACCCCTAACAATTTATGCTATGAAATAATGAAATTACGACCACCGGTTAAGCCGTTAAAAGTGTTGGATATTGGCTGCGGAGAGGGGAAAGATGCTGTTTTTCTTGCCAGAAACGGTTATATTGTAACGGCTTTTGATTTGTCTGAAACCGGAATAGAAAAGGGGAAAAAGCTTGCAGAAAAATGTAATACTTATGTAGATTTTTTTAAAGCTGATATAACTGATTTTCGTGCAACCGAATACTATGACATTATTTTCAGTAGTGGAGTATATCATTTTATTAAGCCGGAAATCCGGAAAGAAATCACAGCAAACCTGAAAGAATACACAAACAAAAGCGGCATACACGCAATCAATGTATTTGTAGACAAACCATTTGTAAAAATTCCGCCGGATAAAGATGCCAATCGGTTTCGCTGGAAATCCGGAGAGCTTTTTATGCTCTACCATGATTGGAAACTGCATAAGACAGAAGAAAACATTTTTAACTGCAATAGTGGCGGAATCCCACACCAGCATTGTATGGATATTATGATTGCGGAAAGGATGAAATAATTCTATTATGAGAACATTGTATGTGACTGATTTAGATGGAACTTTAATGTGGGATGATAAAACAATTTCAAATGAAGGCGTTGCCATATTGAACAATCTGCTTTCCCACGGTATATTTCTTACATATGCGACCGCAAGATCGCTTAGCTCCGCTTCCGAAATCACAAAAAGTATAGTTTATTGTAACATTCACTTTTAAAAGTAGAACAGCCGACCAATCAGCGGAAACAAGGAAATATTCCATAAGAAGCCCCTTGGAAGACGTTGGTACTTAATAAGCAAA
>CAJUHN010000200.1 GCA_910585935.1 uncultured Lachnospiraceae bacterium
TTACGTCTGGAACGGAGCGAAAGCGCGGCTTCGTTGGAATACTTCCTTGCCGGAGCGTCCCCTTTTGGTCAAATATTCCCTTATCCCCTTCCCCTTTTCATACATTTTCCCCTTCTATTTCTTCTATAATTTATCTAAAAAAAGATCTCATGATATATCTATCTATTGACAAGTTATGATATACTTTTATTTAGAGTTTTTATAAAATATAGTCGTGCAGAAAGGGAGAAATAAATTTATGAAAGATATTTTAGATTTACACACTCACACATTAGCCAGTGGACATGCTTACAGTACCATAAAGGAAATGGCAGAATCAGCAAAAGAAAAAGGTATTGTTCTTCTCGGAATCACAGAACATTCTATGAAAATACCGGGAACTTGTCATGAATTTTATTTTCAAAATTTAAAAACAGTAGAACGAAATATCTCTGGTGTAGAACTTCTATTAGGAGTAGAATTAAATATCATAGATCTGAATGGAAACGTGGATATGAAAGAAAGCTTATTAAAACAAATGGATATCGCTATTGCTAGTTTTCACGTTCCCTGTTTAGCACCCGGCACAATAGAAGAAAACACAACTGCTGCCATAAAAGTAATGGAAAACCCTTATGTCAGCATTTTGGGACATCCTGATGATGGTCGTTTTCCTTTTGATTATGAGCGTTTAGTAAAGGCTGCAAAAGCTACTGATACTATATTAGAGATTAATAACAATTCCCTATCTGGAAAAAGCTTCCGTCCTAACGCAAAAGAAAATGATATACTTTTATTAGATTGGTGTAAAAAACTAGAAGTTTTTGTGATTATGGACAGTGATGCGCATACTGCTTCTGCTGTAGGAAATCACGAAAATTCTCTCTCTTTATTAAAAGAAATTGATTTTCCAGAAGAACTTATTGTAAATGATAAACCTGATTGGATAAAAAGTAAAATTTTAGAGAAAAGGTCTGGACTTTAAAACTTTAGTATGTTAAAATGTGTAAGTAGAAATGATTATGCATATACAACCTTTATGGAGGACATAAGATGGGAAAAAATATACGTAATGAATCCGTAAACCATCTGTTTGAAGCTATTTTATGTTTAGAAAATGCAGAAGAATGTTATTCTTTTTTTGAAGATATTTGTACTGTAAATGAATTATTATCTCTATCTCAACGCTATGAGGTAGCTTGTATGCTTCGTAATCATAATACTTACTTAGAAATAGCAGAAAAAACAGGGGCTTCTACGGCTACTATCAGTAGAGTAAATCGCTCTCTTAATTATGGAAATGATGGTTATGATATGATTTTTTCAAAATTAAAAGACAAAGAGGAAAGAAGATAAAAAGACCGATTGCAGAACAATAATCTTTTATTCTGCATCGATCTTTTTATCTTTTCTTTTTCTTATCATTTTCTGGTTTCCATTCATCTAACATTTTTTCTATCATCTGTTTTTTCATATAGACATCAAAACTCAACATACAAATAAAAGAAAATGTCTGTAAAAATTCTCTATTTTCTTCTTCTATTTCTGAAAATAGCTCTTTTGAGCGTTCAAACTTTTTCATCACGTCCTTTTCTAAAGAAATTACCTGTTCTTTTTCTAATGAAAATACCTCTTGATAAATCTCTTCTAACGTGAGTCCCTCTTCCTTTGAAAAATACGTATCGGTCAATGGCTTTAATAAAGTCTGAATATCACTAATAGAGAGAATACTCTTTAAATAGTAAATAAAAATCAATAATAAAATATGCTCTTTAGAATACTTTTTCTTTACTGGTGGAGGAAGTAGATTATTCTTAGCATAATTATTAATCATCGTCTTTGTTAAAATTTTGTCTTCCTCATAGCGTTTAGAATGTTCTAAATTTGCATCCATAAAAGTAGTCACTTGATCCATATATAAATCAATATTAGGAATAGCATCTGGTTTAATATAATCTAAGTTTTTTATCATAGTTATCATAGATGTCAAAAATTCTTTATTCGTCATTTGCACTCCTATCTGTCTGTTTCACAAACATTCATATAATAAGGTGGCTTACATCCCACCACCTAAAAGTAGTAAATTTTACACTCCACTTTATAAAATCTTTTCTTTTATTATATAAGATTTCACCCCTTCTGACAAGTCATTTTTATTATTTCACCTTTATTCCTATTATAATTCTCCCTTTTTCTTTTATATCATTATCATAAAACTCCCTATAACATAATGGAAAAAGATAGAATTCATGAAATTAAAAAAAGAGGATATGCTAACATAAATAACAAACTTTTTATCGTGAAAAAATGAGGTAGATAGAAATGGATACAGAAAAAATAGAATTTATTTTAGAACAGCTCTCACAACAAGAAGGTATTCCTGTGGAAGAAATAAAATCTGAAATTCAAAAAGGGATAGATTATGCTTTTTATACATCAAATGGATCTATAAAAAATATAGCCTCTAATTCTGATATTTCTCCCTCTGTAGAGGAAGTTCTCTCCTATCTGATAGATCGTATCATAGAAAAGAGAAATCCCTAAAAAGAAACACTCTATCATTTTTTGCAATATATTTAAAATATATCATGAGGTCTTTATAATTTTTACACTAATATGATTAAAATGGTATCCTCTGACGTCTAAAATTCATATAATATCAAAAAGACAAAATAAGGATTATATAATTATGTCAACTCCTTCCATAGTTACCTCTATTGATATTATTAACCTTTCTCATGCTTTAAAAGATATTTGTGAAGTAAATTGTAAAACGCCAGAATGTTTAAATCAGACATTAAAAATATTATTACAATATAATTTAATCAAGCTTAATCTCATATTTGGACAACAACTAGATTGTCAAGAAGAACCAAAAATACAAGAAATATCCAAAAAAATAGAAAAACAAGAATAAAAATTTTTTATCACTCATCATGCCAAAACCGGGGAAACGAGAAATTCAAAAGACTCCCCGGAAAAAATAACTTTTCACCTTTTTTTTCTTTTTACATATATTAACTTTTAGAAGAATTTTTATTTCTAGGAGGAATTTATGAAAAAGTTACTAGCATATGTCCTTTCCTTCTTCATAGTGGTATTAGGACTTGTTGGATGCCAGAAAAACGAAGATGGACTTGTAAATCTCACATTAAATGAAGTCGCTCATTCCATTTTCTATGCACCACAATACATTGCTATTGAATTAGGCTACTTTGAACAAGAAGGGATTTCTCTGACCTTAGTCAATGGTGCAGGAGCTGATAATGTTATGACCGCCTTAATTTCTAATGAAGCGGATATCGGCTTTATGGGTTCAGAAGCTTCTATTTATGTGTATTCAGAAGGCGCTAGTGATTACGCCGTTAATTTCGCTCAATTAACACAAAGGGCTGGTAATTTTTTAGTCGGAAGAACAGAAAATCCTTCTTTTACTTGGTCTGATTTAAAAGGAAAAGAAGTTTTAGGCGGAAGAGCAGGTGGTATGCCTGAAATGGTATTTGAATATATCTTAAAGCAAAATGGAATTGACCCTATAAAAGATTTAACTATTGTTCAAAATATCAATTTCGGTCTGACAGCAGGTGCTTTTTCTGGTGGTCAAGGGGATTATACTGTTGAGTTTGAACCATTTGCTACTGCATTAGAATCAGAAAATAAAGGGGTTGTTTTAGCTTCTTTAGGAGTAGATAGTGGTTATGTACCTTATACTGCATATTGCGTGAAAAAAAGCTATTTAGAAAAAAATTCCGAAATCATTCAAAAATTCACAAATGCGATTCAGAAAGGCTTAAATTATGTAAATACTCATACAGCAGAAGAAATCGCCTCTGTTATTGCCCCTCAATTTCCAGAAACAGATCCAGAAGCTCTGAAAACGATTGTAGAAAGATATCTAGAACAAGATACTTGGAAAGAAAATCTTACCTTTGAAAAAGAAAGTTTTGAACTTTTACAAGATATCCTAGAATCTGCAGGAGAATTAAAAGAACGTGTTCCCTATGAAACTTTAGTAACTACACAATTTTCCCAACAAGCAGCGGAAAAGTCCAAATAATAAAAGCTCCCTTTGAAAACTAACATATTAATAGCAGAAAATTCTATATAAAAAATTTATTCTGTATAAAATATGTTAGTTTTTTTGACTTCTAGCGAAAGCAGAAGCCCATTATCTTTTAAATCCACTTATTTTTTCTTGCTAAACTTTCGTTCTTTCTAGTATAGCCAATTAGCATATGAGGCTGCTCCCTTTTTAAACACTCCAATATCGCGTCCACATTTTCTTTCGGATGAAAAGAAGATACAAAATAAATCGACTTACTTCCAATGATACGAAGTGTATAAGTGACTTTTTCCTTATGAATTCTGAAATGATGAAAGCTACTATGTTTGTATGCCCAAACCATCTTATTTAGTGGCAAAATTCGTATCTGATCTTTAGACCATTCTATAAAATAATGTTCTGTAATATAAAAATTTTCCCTTTTCAAGAGTATATTTTGATTTAACTCTTTCTCTGCCTCTCGTATCTGCCTCTTTACAGAACCATATCTGCGCAGTTTTAAGCAAGCTGGATATGTTAAAGGATTGATGCTATAGATAATCCAGTTTATAAAAACAACTGTTGTTACAATCAAAAGTAAAATAGCTACGATCATAAAACATACTGTTTTAAAGAGTAAATACTCTACTCCATTAATTAAAATATGAGAAGATACAGCGGATAATCCCTGTGCTGTCCATGATAAATCCTGTGCCATTTCTTTTATTAATTTTGTCAATAACTTTCCGCCGTTTTGCAGCTTCGCTTTTATATGTACCTGTGAAATTTCTTCTGCCTTCTGCTTACTTTGAGAAGGGGTGAGCAAATAAAAAATACATGTACCATCATATAAATTATAATAATAAGAACCAAGTATTTTTCCATTCTCTGTATAATCATATCCTGTATAATATAAAGTATCTGCTGTCATTTCAATATAAGTATTCCCATTTTTATAAAACTCTTCGATTCCTGATGGTTCTTCTATCACAGTAGGTTTTAAAGCATCATAAAACGGAATTTTGTAAAATACAAATCCTGCTAGTAGTAAAACAAAGAAAGAATACATACTCTTTTTAATGCTTATTTTTCGGATTTGTTTTTTTATATCCTTCATAAAATTTTACAGCCACAAAAAACCACAGCATTTAAGCGGTGGGAAAAGCAGCATCCTCCTTTCTGAAATTAACAAAATTTCTGTTCCATGATAAAACAAAGTATCAAAGCCCCCTCCATTCTTTTATAGACAGTATATCGTATAATTCTACAAGAATCAACCTTGCATTTCTTCTAAAATCTTGTTAGTATAGAATAGAACTTTCATCTGAAATTTTTCATCTCCAATGAAGAAAGGAAATCAAAGTTATTATGGATGCTTATACAAGTTTTGCACAAGTCTATGATTTATTCATGGATGATATCCCCTATAAAGAATGGTGTGATTATATCACAAATTTATTAAAAGACTATCATATAGAAAATGGCATTTTGCTTGATTTAGGATGCGGAACAGGAAGCCTTACACAACTGCTCTCTAAACAAGGTTTTGATATGATCGGCGTTGACAATTCTTCTGATATGTTAGAAATAGCCATAGAAAAAAAAGAACAATCTGGTCAGGATATTTTATATCTTTTACAGGACATGAGGGAATTTGAACTCTATGGAACAGTAAAAGCCATCATAAGCATTTGTGATTCTATCAATTATATTCTCTCTTATGAAGATTTAGTACAAGTATTTCGCCTAGTCAATAATTATTTAGACCCAGAAGGAATTTTTATCTTTGATCTAAATACAGAATATAAATATACCTCTCTATTAGCTGATAATACTATTGCTGAAAACCGCGATAAAGGGAGTTTTATTTGGGAAAACTATTATTCAGAAGAAGAAAGAATCAATGAATATGATTTAACTCTATTTCTTCCCACTCAGTCTGATAACCTCTATCAGAAATTTGTAGAAACCCATTATCAAAAATGTTATTCTTTAACAGAAATAAAATCTGCTTTAGAAGAAGCAGGAATGGAATTTATCACTTGTTATGATGCATTTACAAAAAATCCTCCTGAAAAAGAAAGTGAGAGAATTTATATTATCGCCAGAGAAAAAGGAAAAAAAGAAAGGAATTTATCATTATGACAAATACAAGGGATTATATTGTGCGGGCAACCGCTGCAAACAGCCAAATCCGTGCTTTTGCAATCCAATCTAAAAATTTAGTGGAAAAAGCAAGACAAGTACATCATACCAGTCCTGTCGCAACTGCTGCTCTTGGACGTCTATTGAGCGGAGCTGCCATGATGGGCAGTATGATGAAAGGAGAAAATGATATCTTAACACTTCAAATGAAAGGAGATGGACCTATCCAAGGTATTACCGTGACGGCTGATTCTCATGCCAATGTCAAAGGATATGTAGGCAATCCCAATGTAATAATCGGTCCTAATTACGCAGGTAAATTAGATGTAGGAGCTGCGATTGGATATGGAACACTCAGTGTCAGCAAAGATTTAGGGTTAAAAGAACCTTATAACAGTCAAATTCCTCTAACTACCAGTGAAGTGGCTGAAGATTTAACCTATTATTTTGCAAAATCCGAACAAGTTCCTTCTGCAGTTGGATTAGGAGTATTAATGTCAAAAGAAAATACGGTAGAGCAGGCAGGAGGTTTTATCATTCAGCTCATGCCATTTGCAGAAGAATCTGTGATTGATATACTGGAAAAGAAAGTAGAAGAAATCACTTCTGTCACTACTTTATTAGAAGAAGGATATACTCCAGAAATGTTATTAGAAAAGTTATTGGGAGATTTTGGATTGGAAATTCTGGACACGTTGCCTTCCCAATTCTCCTGTAATTGCTCTAAAGATAAAGTATTAAAAGCATTGATCAGCATCGGAAAAAAAGAATTAAGGGAAATGATCACAGAGGGAAAAAGTATTGAAGTGCATTGTCATTTCTGTAATACAAATTATGAAATCAGTGTAGAAGAAATGAAACAATTATTATAATAAATACTATACTACTTCCTTTGAAATCTGATGTATAATCTTTCCTGAAAATTTATATTATAGATATAAATTTATAACTGTTTGAGGAATATTTTGACAAAGGTTCGCAAGAGGGAAGGAAGTATTCCAACGAAGCCGCGCTCCCGCTCCGTTCCAGACGTAATGGTACTAAATTCGCAGCCCCGCTTGCGGAACTGCT
>CAJUHN010000201.1 GCA_910585935.1 uncultured Lachnospiraceae bacterium
GAGGCAAGGAAGTATTCCAAAAGAAGCCCCTTGGAAGACGTCGGCACTTAGCAAATAGCCTTACAGGCTGTGCGCTTAGTACCGCTACGTCTGGAACGGAGCGAAAGCGCGGCTTCATTGGAATACTTCCTTGCCGTAGCGACCCATTTTTAACTTTCGCAATCACCTAAAATAAATAGAATAAGAAAGGGTAGAAATAATATGAAAACACAAGAAGAATTAAAGGCACAATTACAGCAAATCGACCGAAAGGGTTATAAGGCATATAAAATATTGGAAGGGGAATATGATTTTGGAACATATCGGCTCTGTATTGATCATGTACAAGGTGATCCATTTGCAACCCCTTCACGAGTGAGGATTGTCTATCGAAATCGTGGGAATATTAATTCACAGTATTTTGAAGAAAAACATCGGAGAATAGCAGTGGAAGACTATTTGTTACGGCGTCTGCACCAGAATTTAAAAGGTGACAAAAATATGAAACACTTAAATAATAAAACAGAGTATCGTCAGGCGAAAGGTTCTGGAAAAAGTGGTCTAGTAACAACATGTCGGACTGGTCAGGAAATATTAGAACGGACAGCGATGAGAATTACAGAGAATATGATTGAAGCACGTATAGAAGTTGGATTTCCAGCATTTGGAAGAACAATAGCGGCTGAAGAATTGAGTCAGATTTTATTTTTTCAACTGCCAGATTTAGCAGAAAAGACATTTCATATTCAACCAAAGATGCAGAAAGAACTTGATGAAACGATAAAGCTTGCCGATGACCAGCAATATATACGCGAGGAATTAACACGCAGAAATCTGGTAGCTTTTGTGGCAGATGGTTCTATACTGCCTAGAGAAAGTGGTGTATCACAGCGCCCGATGAAAAATGCAGTTGTATTCAAAAGTCCAGATAGTCTTTCCATAGTATTAGAACTTCCACATCACAAAAAAATGCGAGGAATGGGTATTCCTGCTGGCATCACAGTGATTGTAGGTGGTGGTTTTCATGGTAAATCGACACTTTTAAAGGCTCTTGAACGCGGTATATATAACCATATCGCAGGAGATGGACGAGAATTTGTGATAACTGATGAGAGTGCATTTAAATTGCGTGCAGAGGAACAACGCTGTATTCATGAAACTGATATTTCAATGTTTATCAGCAATCTCCCAATACATTCAGATACAACCCGATTTTCTACTGAAAATGCAAGTGGCAGTACTTCACAAGCTGCAAATACAATAGAAGCTCTGGCAGCAGACAGTAAAGTATTATTGATTGATGAAGATACTTCAGCAACAAACTTTATGATTCGGGATGGACGTATGGCACAGCTTGTATCTGATGAAAAAGAACCCATCACTCCATTTATCCGCAAGATTCGCAGTCTATATTGCGAGCTAGGCATATCCACTATATTAGTAGCAGGAAGTTCAGGAGATTATCTGTCAGTTGCCGATACCGTTTTACAGATGGATTGTTATGAAACAAAAGATGTAACAGAACATGCAAAACAGCTTACAATCCCATTAATAGAAGAAAAGGTGAAAAAAACAACATGGTTAAAATGGTCAGTTCATACAAAGAAAATTGAAAAAGTGCGAGTACATGGTTGTGATAGCTTACTTCTGGATAAAAATGAAATCGATCTGCGCTATCTGGAACAGATTGTTGACGAGAGCCAAATCGCGGCACTTGCCTATATTATGCAATATATTTTAGGACAACTTGCAGATGGAAAAAAGACAGCTTTATACCTCGCAGAAGAAGCTGCACATAAGTTAGAAAAAGAAGGGATTCTATCTATGACTCCCAAAAACTATGGAGCAGGTGCAGCATCTGCTGTGCGAAAACAAGAAATACTCGCATGTTTAACAAGATATCGCTTATAATACAATTTATATCATCTTTTTATTATAATAAGTGAGATAAAAAAAGACAGGTATTTTACTATTTTTTTTGTTGAGAGAACATTTTACCAAAAGGTTTACACGACAAGAAACTATTATCATTTAATAATTTCTAATAACAGCCACAATTCTATTCGTAAACTAGCCTGTGTCACGAACTAGCGGAGGAAAGACCTCAGTCCAAAAGAAGCCCCTTGGAAGACGTCGGCACTTAATGAGTGAACCTGCAAAGGTTCGGCGAATTTAGTACCGCTACGTCTGGAACGGAGCGAAAGCGCGGCTTCGTTGGAATGAGGTCTTTCCGTAGCGAACATATTTTGCAAAATGAAAAGAATAGATAAGATTTAAACTTAATAAATATAGAAAATGCACATAAGAAAAATAAAAGGATAAAAATGGTATGTGAGATATGAATAATTTTTACGGATATAGTTGACAAAATTTGTGTTATATGCTAAAATAAAATTCGTATAAAACGGATTGTTACTGGTAAAGCAGGCTATACTAATTTATACACTATTGTTTTGCATAGTGGAAATTAGTATGGTCTTTTTTGCGCGTTAATTTCCAGATAGGGAGGAATAGCCTTGTTTATTGATAAAGTAATCAATAATAATCTGGTTCGGTCTAAGAATATTCACGGGCGGGAAATTTTGGTGATGGGATGCGGTTTGGGATTTAAGAAGCATGTCGGAGATTCCATTGAGGAAGAAAAGATAGAAAAAATCTATACCATGAATGATGATAAGGGACAAAATCAGCTAGAAGAAATTTTAGCAAGAATGCCTTTGGAATATATTCAGCTCACCAATAAAATTGTCGATTATGCGTGTGTTTCATTAGGAAAGACTTTGAACAGCAATATTTATCTGACTCTATGTGATCATATCAGTTTTGCTCTTGAAAGGGTAAAAAAGAATATTCTGATTAAAAATGCACTTTTGCTCGAAATTAAACGCTTTTATAATCATGAATATTTAATCGGTGTAGAGGCGTTACAGATGATTTATAATGATACAGGTATTCAATTACCTGTTGATGAAGCTGGATTTATGGCACTGCATTTTGTAAATGCGGGCATAGATTCGATTGGAATCGGACAGACTCAGGAAATGATGAAAGTGATTCAGAACATTGTGAATATTGTAAAGTATCACTTTAATATTGAATTAAATGAAAATTCTATTCACTATGAGCGGTTTATTACACATTTAAAATTTTTTGTGAAGCGTGTATTTGCCGGACAGGAGATTGATGAAGGCGATGAAGACTTTTTTCTCACTATCAAAAATCAATATAAAAAGGCATTTGCATGTGTGGAGAAGGTTCAAGACTATATAAAGAAAGAATATGGAATGTCGTTGACAAATGATGAAATGATGTATTTGACAGTTCACATTCACAGAGTCACGATAAAGTAAAATACTTATGGATATTAATAAAGTAGGAAACTTTTTATTATTATTTTATATAAGGAGGAAGGAAAATGAACTATCAAGAATTAGGAAACAAAATATTGAACTTGGTGGGCGGAAAAGAAAATGTCAGTAAAGTGACACACTGTGCTACACGCCTGCGATTTAATCTAAAAGATGATTCTAAAGCACAGACAGAAGCATTGAAAAAGACGGCTGGGGTATTAGGGGTAGTAAAAAATGGGGGGCAATATCAGATTATTATCGGAAATGATGTCAATCATGTATATAAGCCTATCGCAGAGGTTTGTGAACAGGCGAATAGTACAAATGCAGGAAATGATGAACCAGAAGAAAAGAAGAGCTTAGGGGCACGTTTTATTGATACCATTACGGGTATTTTCACTCCGATTCTTCCTGCTATTACCGCTGCCGGAATGTTAAAAGCCGTTCTTGCGGTGCTCACAGCATTCCATTTGATCGATACAAGTGGAAGCACTTATCAGGTTATTAACTTTATGGCAGATGCGGCGTTTTATTTTCTACCGATTCTGTTAGCGAATTCTGCAGCTAAGAAATTTAATTGTAATCCTTATCTTGCTATGATGATTGGAGGTATTCTATTACATCCTAATTTTGTAAATATGGTAGCAGCTTCTAAGGAAACGGGAGAAGCGATCAGGCTGTTTTTTATTCCAGTTTATAATGCAGGATATTCTTCTTCTGTAATTCCAATTATTTTATCAGTATGGTTTATGTCATATGTAGAACCTATTGCGGATAAAATATCTCCGAAAGCGATTAAATTTTTTACAAAACCATTGTTAACAGTTCTAGTTGCAGGTGCAGTATCTTTATGTGCATTAGGACCTGTAGGATATATTGTAGCAGGATGGATTGCAGATGGCGTAAATCTTTTAAATACTTATGTGAGTTGGTTAGTACCTTTGGCACTTGGCGGTTTATTCCCTCTGCTCGTTATGACAGGAACTCATTATGGAATCATTCCTATTGGTATTAATAACCGAATGACGACAGGATTTGATACGATTGTATATCCTGCAAATCTAGCTTCTAATATCGCACAGGGAGCAGCTACATTTGCAGTTGCATTTAAGACAAAATCACAGGAAGTAAAACAATTAGCTACATCGGCTGGTATCACTGCTGTATGTGGAATCACAGAGCCTGCATTATATGGTATTAATATGCGATTTAAAACACCTTTAATTTCTGCTTGTATTGGTGGAGCGGTAGGTGGTCTTTATATGGGGCTTTTGAAAGTAAAAAATTATGGCGGAGGTTCTCCGGGACTCATGACTTTGCCGGGATATATTGGAGGAGAAGGTTTTACTGACTTACTTCATGCATGTATTGGATTAAGCATTGCTTTTGTAGTTGCTTTTGCAGCAAGCTTTGTTTTATATAAAGATAAAGAAATACAAGAAACTACTTTGCCAGAAGTTTTAGAAGAAAAGAAAAGTAATGTTTCAGGAACACAAGAAATAAAAACAATTACGATCAGTTGTCCAGTAAAAGGAAAACTTATGTCTTTAAGTAAAGTAAGTGATCCCACTTTTGCTCAGGAGATTATGGGAAAAGGTGCGGCAATACTTCCGGAAGAAAATACATTTGTATCTCCAGTGAATGGGACAGTACAAATGGTGTTTGATACAAAACATGCGATTGGCTTTCTGTCAGAACAAGGAGCCGAGGTTCTTATGCATGTGGGAATTGATACTGTAAATTTAGAAGGAAAGTATTTTGAAGCGTTAGTGAAGACTGGGGACAAAGTCCAAGTTGGAACACCTGTTTTAAAAGCGAATCTGGAAGAAATAAAGAAAGCTGGATATGAAATTGTGACACCTGTTATCATAACAAATAGTGCAGATTATAAAGATGTGATCACAGGAGAAGAAGGAAATATGGAAAGAACAAAATCTATGATAAAGATTATTTGTTAATAAAAGAGTATCTAAATTTTCTTAAAGAGGTGATTATATGGCATTGAGTGAAACATTTTTGTGGGGTGGAGCTACTGCGGCGAATCAGTGTGAAGGAGCTTATACAGAAGGTGGGCGAGGTCTTGCCAATGTAGATGTGATTCCTCATGGCGCAGATCGTTCGGCTGTGATGAGAGGAACTATGCATATGACAGAGTTGGATAAAGAGCATTATTATCCAGCTCTGGAGGGAATTGATTTTTATCATCATTATAAAGAGGATATCCGCATGTTTGCGGAGATGGGTTTTAAGGTGTTCCGACTGTCGATTGCGTGGTCCAGGATTTATCCGAAAGGAGATGAAACAGAACCCAATGAAGAGGGATTGCTGTTTTATGAGAATGTATTGAAGGAATGTAAAAAATATGGGATTGAGCCACTTGTGACCATTACACATTTTGACTGTCCGATGCATTTGATTACAGAATATGGGGGATGGAAAAATAGGAAGATGGTGGAATTTTATAAAAGGCTGGTGATTACACTTTTTACCCGTTATAAAGGGCTTGTGAAATATTGGCTGACATTTAATGAAATCAATATGATTCTCCATTTGCCATTTATGGGTGCAGGGCTTTTGTTTGAAGAAGGAGAGGATCAGACAAAAGCAAAGTATTTGAGCGCTCATCATGAACTGGTAGCAAGTGCATATGCTACGAAACTCGCACATGATATAGATCCTGAAAATAAGGTCGGCTGTATGCTCGCTGCGGGAGAGTACTATCCTTATAGTCCACTTCCAGAAGATGTGTGGGAGGCTAAGAAAAAGGACAGAGATAATTTACTTTTTATAGATGTTCAGGCGAGAGGGTATTATCCTAATTATGCGTGGAAGAAATTTGAGCAGATGGGGATAGAGCTGAACATGACAGAAGAAGATAAAAGGATTTTGAGAGAAAATACAGTAGATTTTATCAGTTTTTCTTATTATTCTTCTCGCTGCATCACAACACAAGAAGGGGTAGGAGAAACGATAGGAAATGCTTTTAAGGGAACAAAAAACCCATATTTAAAGGTTTCTGAATGGGGATGGCAGATTGATCCACTGGGACTTCGTATTACATTAAATTCTCTGTATGATCGGTATCAGAAGCCGTTGTTTATTGTGGAAAATGGTCTTGGAGCAAAAGATGAGCTGATAGAGGATGAAGAAGGGAATCTGACGGTTAATGATGATTATCGCATTGAGTATTTGAGAGAGCATATTAAGGCTTTGAAACAGGCAGTAGAGGAAGATGGAGTGGAGCTTTTAGGTTATACACCTTGGGGGTGTATTGATCTTGTGAGCGCTTCAACAGGAGAGATGAGTAAGAGGTATGGTTTTATTTATGTGGATAAAAAAGATGATGGATCAGGGACAATAAAACGCTATAAAAAGAAATCTTATGATTGGTATAAAAAAGTGATCGAATCAAATGGGGAATGTTTAGATTGAAGTGTTTATAAAAAAATAGAGTATAGTTAGGAGGAATCGTGATGAAAAGTTTTGAATATGTGATAAAAGATGAGATAGGGATTCATGCAAGACCAGCCGGATTGTTGGTAAAAGAAGCGAAGAAGTATGAGAGCAAAATTGTTCTTAAGAAAGATGGGAAGACAGCAGAGGCTACAAAATTAATGGCAGTCATGGGCTTAGGCGTGAAATGTGGAAATAAAATAGAAGTTGAAATTACTGGATCAGATGAAGAAGCGGCATATGAAAGTATAAAGATGTTTTTTGAAGAAAATTTATAAGAAGAAAGAGGAAGGTCGGACTTATGCAGAAATGTATGAGTCCGATTGTATTATAGTAGGGGAATAAAAAGGGGGATTGATTTGTAAAAGGGACGCTGCGGCAAGGAAGTATTCCAGCGAAGCCGCGCTTTCGCTCCGTT
>CAJUHN010000202.1 GCA_910585935.1 uncultured Lachnospiraceae bacterium
GCGAAACGGCGAATTTAGTGTCCGCTACGTCTGGAACGGAGCGAGAGCGCGGCTTCGTTGGAACATTCCTTTCCCTCAGCGGGATTTTGTTTTTTCCTATAAACATAAATAACTATTTAGAAATGATTGATTTAACATAGAATTTTTGATACAATAAGCCCTAAGAATAGAAAAGGAGGAATGAAATTTGAGTAATACAAATAGAAAATTCAGAGTGTCGTTTAATTCACCAGTTGTTTTAACATTTTCTATTATCTGTTTAGTAGCTTTATTATTAGATTTTTTGACAAAAGGGTGGGCGAATAAAACTTTATTTTCTGTATATCGTTCTTCTTTTTTAAATCCATTCACTTATTTCCGGTTAATTGGACATGTTTTTGGACATGCTGATTGGGAACATTTTTTAGGAAATATTACATTAATTTTAGTGGTAGGACCTCTCTTAGAAGAGAAATATGGATCTTGGAATATAGGAGCGATTATGTTCTCCACTGCATTGGTGACAGGACTCGTACATATACTTTTATTCCCTAATACTATGTTATTAGGAGCGAGCGGAATCGTGTTCGCGTTTATTTTATTATCTTCGATTACAAGTATTAAAGATGGAAGTATTCCAATTACTTTTATTTTAGTTGCTATGATTTATATAGGAGAACAGATTTTTCAAGGACTGTTTGTGAAAAGTAATATTTCCAATCTCACTCATATTGTAGGTGGAGTTTTGGGAGCTACATTTGGATATGTTATGAATAAAAATAGAATAAAGAGAGTATAAGAGTAAACAAAGAAATATGAGGATGACATAAAAAGAGATGTATAATTGTGTGGAATTAAAAAGTTTAGAAGATTATTTTAAGGATTATAATCAGAGAGAACAGAAAGGTGTTTATTTTTATCGAATTACAAAATATAATGAAAAAATCAGAAATTTTATTGAAAAATATTTGGAAGCGGCTAGGATATCAGGTGTTTGGATAGAAGGCAGAATTCCGAATCCAGATGAGCATAATTTGAGTTATTATGATGAGATTATGGGAATGGCATTTCAGATGGAGAAAAATTTTATCAATAATAGTTTGAAAAAATGGCTGCCTCGTTTAGATGAAATACAGAGAAAACATGTGACAGAGGCGATTTATCAGACGCTTGATAGCATGAAACAGCAAGGGAAAAATGAAAATATGTTAAAAAATGCCTATATCAAATTTATGTGCTGGATGTATTATAAATTTGAAAGGATTTTAATGCAGCTTGGAAAGGAAAAGCTGCCTAAAATTCTATACGAAGGTATAATCAGTAATTATGAATTAAAGATGTTATGTATTTTGGCATATGCAGGCTGTGATATTGTGATGCTTGAGTATAAAGGAGATGGAGAATATTTAAAGTTAGATGCCGATTCTCAGTTTTCTAAATTACTGGTGGATTCTACAGAAATAAAACCTTTTCCAGACGAATTTAGTATACGTGGTTTACAAAGGGAAGTAGCAGAGAAAAAGAGAATGGGAACGCTTTATGGACAAGAACCTAAGAAGAACCCTTGTACGAATATTTGGATTTCTGGGAATCCGTGGGAAGATATTTTAAAAAGTCCTTCTAAAAGGGGAGAGGATATTAGATTTTATTATAATTGTTTTTTAAGAGTGCGTGGGGTGGAAGATAAGACCACATATTTAAACCAATTATTGCAATTATATTTACAATTAAAGGATAGTGGGCGCAGAGTGGTGATTGAGGAAAAGGAAATCTCACCTCCTACGATGGAAGAGATAGCGAAAATACAGAGAAAAAATTATCAGAAGTTAGAACAGATGCTTTCAGATTTAGTGAGAAATATACAATATACCGCTAGTTTTGAACTTCAGCAGTTGATGAAAAAATATTTTATAGAGCTTTTATTGGAAGAGGCGAAAAAGACAATAAATGCTAATTTGAATAGGCTGACAAATAAAAGTGTATATTTGCTGTGTTGGCTGAAAAGGTATCAAGAGCAGCTTTTTCAGGGCTGGAAAGAAGGGGAAGTTTCTGTATTTTTGTTTTTAGGTGTGTGTGGGAATGAAAGTGAGGCATTATTTTTACGATTTTTGGCGAAACTTCCTGTGGATGTAGTGATTTTATCTCCTAATTTAAATGTGTCTAGTGTGTTAGAAGATGCTAATTTGATAGAAAAAAGGTATGAATTATCTATGAATGTGGATCGATATCCAAAAGAAAATTCTGAGATTCGGATGGGGACAGCGGCATTTCATGCGGAGCAAGATTTGAATTCTATGTTATATGATGATACGACAGGTCTTTATCGAAATCAGCAATATAGCAAAGCGATGTCAGTATCTCTTCAGACAATGTATGAGGAAATTGCGATTCTTTGGAATCAGGAATCGAAATATCGACCTAATTTTGGAATTGTGGATGGAAAAGTGACATTGCCAGTGATATTTGCTAAGGTCTGTGGGGTCAAAGATGGGAATAAAACGGTGTATTGGCAGGAAATGAAAAAGTTGGTGACAGAAGATACTTGTGTGATAACGAAAGTCCCTTTTGTGGATAGTAGAGAAGGAAATCCAATGAAGCAATATGCCACAGAATTTTTTAAAAATGGGAAGGTACAAAAAAAGAAAATAAAGGAACATGCTGTATATCCTTATGGATATTTAAGAGAAGAAATGCAAGATTATATTTTGGATAAGATGCAGTTATTGATAGATCAGAAATTGATAAAAGGAACTTTTACTTCTGGCGTGGAATACACCATTGTGGCGACTATTTTAAATTTAAATAAGAATATTGTGCGGTTGATTCAAAAGATAGATTTTACTAAGGTGCTGCCAAAGATGATTTTTATTGACACAAATGAGGCGATTTATTCGTTAGAAGATAGTATTATCGCAGGGTTTTTAAATTTAGTTGGATTTGATATTATATTTTTTGTTCCTACTGGTTATCAAAACATAGAAAAACATTTTGTGAAACCTGTGTTGGTGGAACATCAAATCGGAGAATATATGTATGATATGCAAGTGCCGCATTTAAAACCTGCTACAAATGGAAATTTGCTGCAGTCTTTTAGAGAGAGGATATTTGGAAGAAATTAAAGAAAGGGAGCGAAAATATGGCGATTAATTTAACAAGGAATCAAATACAGACTCCATCTGCGCCGACAGTACAACAAGAACGGCAGGAGTTGGCTGTAGTGGAATATGATATTCAAGAGGATAGAAATCAACTGACTACAAGGCTGGAAAATTCACAAGAAGTAGACACTTTAGTGAGCCAAATAGAGGTATTTAATTTGGAAACGATAGTATCGTTTGGAAGTGAAGCGGCGGAAGAAATTTCAAAATGTTCTGATACCGTGTTAAATAGTATGAATATGGAACAGCTCAATGAATCAAGTGAAATGCTCAATACATTGGCAAGGATTATGGATAAATTTGATATTGATGAGATCAAAGAGAATCCAAATGGATTTAAAAAATTATTTACTAATGCGAAAAAACAATTAGATAAAGTATTGGCAAAATATCATACTATGGGCGACGAAGTGGATAAGATTTATATTCAGTTAAAGCAATATGAATCAGAAATTAAGCAGTCTAATCGAAAATTAGAAGAGATGTTTGATGTCAATGTCAAGTATTATCATGAGCTGGTGAAATATATTCTGGCAGGAGAGCAGGGAATTAGAGAAATTGATGCTTATATCGCGCAGAAACAACAAGAATTAGAAAATTCAGGAGATAATTCTATTCAATTTGAATTAACTGGCTTAGAACAGGCAAAAATGATGTTAGAACAAAGAACACAGGATCTGAGGATAGCAGAAAATGTGGCGATGCAGTCGATTCCAATGTTAAAAACAATGGAATTTAGCAATATGAATTTAGTGAGAAAGATAAATTCAGCTTTTATTATTACTTTGCCAGTGTTTAAACAGGCTTTGGCACAGGCGATCATGTTAAAAAGACAGAAAGTACAGGCAGAAGCGATGGCAGCATTAGATGAGAAAACAAATCAGATGTTAATGAAAAATGCAGAGAATACAGTAGCACAGTCTAAATTAACAGCAGCTATGGCATCTGGAAGTTCTATTAAGATAGAAACATTAGAGAGTACATGGCATACAATTCTCAGCGGAATTGAAGAAACGAAACAGATTCAGGAAAATGCGAGAAAACAAAGACAAGAAGATCAGGTGAAATTAGATCGAATGAAGCAGGAATTTTATCAAAAATGTCAGATGCCAGATAAAAGGGTATGAAGTTAGAATAGGGGATTGAGAAAGTCAAAAGGGGACGCTCCGGCAAGGAAGTATTTAGGCGAAGCCGCGCTTTCGCTCCGTTCCGGATGTAGCGGTACTAAATTCGCGGTTTCGCTTCTTGCGAAACGGCTCATTAAGTACCGACATCTTCCAAGGGGCTTCTTATGGAATACTTCCTTGCCTCCGCTGGTTTATTGGCTGTTCTGCTTTTTGAAAAGCGAATGTTGGTGATAAACTATGAAAAGATATGCAGAAAGAATTTTCAGTAAAGAGTAGTATTTCTATGATGTTTGGAGTTTCACAATTACGTTAGAAATATGAAAGGTGAGTTTATTGCGCTCTTGATAAATCGCCTATTGGTGTCTATTGTTTACCAGAGATAAAAAATAAAAGTAGGTTTTTACTACACAAGACGGATATCTTAGGCGCAATTTCTTATAAAGTAATAAAAAATAAAAACAGGAGGAGAAAAATATGCCAATTAATTTAACAAAAGGGCAAAAAGTAGATTTAACGAAAGGAAATCCAGGTCTGAAAAAGATTATGGTAGGACTGGGTTGGGATGTCAATCAGTTTGATTCTGGAGCAGATTTTGACTTAGATGCAGCAGCATTTTTATTAGGAGAAAATGGAAAAACTCCTACAGAAAAGGAATTTGTTTTTTATGGAAATTTAGAGCATCCAAGCGGTGCAGTGAAACATATGGGTGATAATTTGACTGGTGATGGTGAAGGTGATGATGAGCAGGTGTCTGTGGATTTGAGCAAAGTTCCGGCAAATATTCAAAAAATTGCATTTACTGTTACTATCTATGATGCAGATGTAAGACATCAGAATTTTGGACAGGTTTCCAACGCATTTATTCGTATTGTGGATGAAACAAATAATCAAGAGATTATCCGTTATGATTTAGGAGAGGATTTCTCTATTGAAACAGCGATTGTGGTAGGGGAATTATATAGAAATAATGGAGAATGGAAATTCAATGCGATAGGAAGCGGATTTCAAGGTGGGTTAGCAGCATTATGCGGACATTATGGAATTGAAGTAGCTTAAGAGATTTTAGAATATGAAATTTATAAGAAAGTGATGGAGAAAAATATGCCAATCAGTTTAAAAAAAGGTCAAAAAGTGAGTCTTACAAAGGATAATCCGGGACTTAAGAAAGTAGTAGTGGGATTAGGCTGGGATGTCAATCAATATGATACAGGAGGAGCATTTGATTTAGATGCAGCAGCTTTTCTGTTAACAGATTCTGGGAGAGTATCCAAATCAGAAGATTTTGTTTTCTATGGGAATTTAAAACATCCAAGTGGTGCAGTACAGCATATAGGAGATAACCTGACTGGTGCAGGTGAGGGAGATGATGAACAAGTGAAAGTAGATTTATCTCTAATTCCTGCTGATATCACAAAAGTTACATTTACAGCTACGATTTATGAGGCGGAAGAAAGACATCAAAATTTCGGACAAGTGAGTAATGCGTTTATCCGTATCTATAATGAGGAAACAGGGGAAGAATTACTTCGTTATGATTTAGGGGAAGATTTCTCTATTGAAACAGCGGTTGTTTTTGGTGAGTTATATAAAAACAATGAAGAATGGAAATTTAATGCGATTGGAAATGGATATCAAGGCGGTTTAGGGGCACTTTGTGCCAGCTTTGGAGTGGAAACAGAATAGGGGGATAAGAAAATGTCTATTAGTTTACAAAAAGGACAAAAGGTGAGTTTAACAAAGGATAATGCAGGGTTAAGTGAAATTATAATTGGACTCGGCTGGGATGAAGCACCAAGAAAAAAAGGTGGATTGTTTGCACGTAAGCCAGAGTCGATTGACTGTGATGCGTCTGCCATTTTATGTATCAGTGGAAAATTCCGTGATAAAGCAGATGTTGTTTATTTTGGAAATTTGAAACATAAATCTGGTGCAGTAAAGCATATGGGTGATAATTTGACTGGTGCAGGTGAGGGAGATGATGAGCAGATTATTGTAGATTTGAAGCAAGTTCCCTCAGAATATGATAAGATTATTTTAGTTGTGAATATCTATCAGGCAGTACAGAGAAAACAACATTTCGGTATGATACAAAATGCTTATATTCGAGTGGTAGATGGAAGAAATAGTACAGAAATGTGTAAATACAACTTGACAGATGATTATTCTAATATGACAGCTATGATTTTTGGTGAAGTATATCGCCATAATGATGAGTGGAAGTTTAATGCATTGGGACAGGGAACAACTGACCCTGGGCTAGGAGAACTGGTGAATCGTTTTGTATAGAAAAATAAATAGTTTTGTTAGAGTATAGGCTGGAGATTTAGAAACAAAGGTTCGCGATGGGAAGGAACTATTCCAACGAAGCCGCGCTTTCGCTCCGTTCCAGGTGTAGTGGATACTAAATTCGCCGTTTCGCTTCTTGCGAAACGGCTGTGCCAACGTCTTCCAAGGGGCTTCTTTTGGAATAGTTCCTTCCTGTCGCTGTTTTTTTTGGCTTTTTTAACCTCATCAAGGAAGTCCCCCGCTTCTAAGCCGCGAAGGCGAAAGCGGTGGGTTGGAACTTCCTTGTTTCCGTGGGAGTGCAGACTCCCACGGAAAAGCTGCGATAGCAGCTATGAGGTTATGAGCAAGTAGCGAAGCGGATTGCGAATATCCGATTTGACTCTGTGGAAGACGAAATTTCACTATAATAAGGAAATAAAGAGGTGGAATGTATATAAAAAAAGTGTGAAGGAAAATATACTTTTAACAATAAAGTTTCCACTTAAACCTGAAGCTATTGGAGGGCTAATAAACTAGCTACGGCAAGCGCTTATTTCCAAAAGAAGCTCTTTGGAAGACGTTGGTACTTAATGAGAGCAGTTCCGCAACAAGCGGGGCTGCGAATTTAGTACCGCGTAGTCTTACACGG
>CAJUHN010000203.1 GCA_910585935.1 uncultured Lachnospiraceae bacterium
AAAATTTGAATGATTCTTATGCCCATCAAATAAGCAGACAGATTTTAGAATATGGAAAGAAACATCAAATACAAGTGATGGTAGTGCCGAATTATGAAATGGGGATCGATTTTTCTAAGGGGAAATATTTAGAGAATAATCGGTTTGATTGGATAGGAAGAAAGATTATAAAGTATCTGAAATATAAAGCTTTTCAGGAAGGAATGATAGTGGGGACAGTAAGACCGTATCATATATCGGACACTTGTGCAGAGTGTGGGTCACGTATTTTAAGATATGACGAAAGAAAAAAGCTGGGAAGAAACTATTATGGAGGAAAATTATATGTGTGCCCAAAGGGGCATAGAGGGAATCGAGGATTAAATGCGGCAAGAAATATCGGGCTTCATTTTTTGAAGAACTATAATTAGATGAGGTATATATAATAAATAAAAGCTAGAAAAATTAGCTTTTCAAAAAGCTAATTTTTATATAAATCTGGGGAAACCGCAGAAAAGGAAGAGAGAACGAACTGTCTTCTTTGGGTACAGCACCGCCCGTTTCTACCGAAAGGAAAGAGAAGAAGGTACAGACAAAGAAGGAGAAATCCTGTTGTGCTGAGAGTTATGAAAGAAAAAATTAGGAAAAAAAGATGAAAAAAGCGCTGATAATAACAACCGTAAGTGGGTTTGTGCCACAGTTTGAAATGAATAATGTAAGAATATTGCAAAGACTGGGTTATGAAGTACATTATGCCAGTAACTTCCATATGCCTGTGTATGGCAAAGATAATGATAGGTTAAAGGGGACAGGGGTGATTGGTCATCAGATTGACTTTGTGCGTTCGCCTTTTAAAATAGGAAAGAATTATAGAGCTTTTCAACAGTTGAAATGTTTGATGAGGAAAGAAACTTTTGATTTGGTGCATTGTCATACCCCGATGGGAGGCGTGTTAGGAAGGTTGGCAGCAAAGAAGACAGGGACAAAACCAGTACTTTACACAGCACATGGATTTCATTTTTATCGAGGTGCTCCTATACAGAACTGGATATTTTTTTATCCAGTAGAACGATGGTTGGCACATGATACGGATGTGTTGATCACAATTAATGAAGAGGATTATGAAAGAGCCAAGAGATTTCATTTTGCTCGAAAAGGGAGAGCAGAAAAGATAAATGGAGTGGGAATTGATAGGGAGAGATATCGAAAGGGAGAAGAAAAAAAGAAGGAAAAGAGAAAAGAAATAGGAATAGACGAAAAGGATTTTGTCTTTATCGGTGTGGGAGAATTGACGAAGAGAAAAAATCATGAAGTGATTATTAAGGCGATGGCGAGATTAAAGGGAGATAATTCTTTAAGATATATTATTTGTGGGACAGGGAAAGAGAGAAGAAATTTAGAGAGAAAGATAAAGAAATATCAGTTAGAAAAGCAGGTGAAATTAATCGGATATAGGAAGGATATTATAGATTTGTTAAAGATATCGGATTGCTTTATTTTTCCGTCAAAACAAGAGGGACTGCCGGTTGCCTTGTTAGAAGCGATGGCAGCAGGACTGCCTTGTATTTGTTCTGATATAAGGGGAAATAGGGATTTGGGAAGGAGAGGAGATCTTTTTTTATGTTCTGATTTGGAAGATTATATCAGGTATATGAAACAAGTGAAAGAACGACCGAAAAAGAGGAGAGAATATCCGATTTTAGAGGAATATGACGAAGAGAAAGTAAAAAAAGAGAGTGAAAGGATTTATCGGAGTGTGCTCTTTAGAACAAAAAAAAGTACAGATATTGATGTCTACTTATAATGGAGAAAAGTATTTGAGAGAACAAATAGATAGTATATTAAATCAGGATTATCCAGAAATTAGTTTGTTGATTAGAGATGATGGTTCAACAGATGGAACAGTAGACATTCTGAAGGAGTATGCACAAAAATATAGGGATATTGATTATTATGTGGGAGAAAATCTGGGAGTTCAAAATAGTTTTTTTGATTTAATGAAAAGGGCAGATAAGAGAGCATATTATTATGCTTTTGCGGATCAAGATGATGTTTGGCTGCCGGGAAAGATAAAAAGGGCAATAGAATTATTGGAAAGAGAAGATGAGAAAAAGGATAAGAGAAAACCATTATTATATGGGGGAAGGGTAACTTATGCGAGTGAAAATTTAGAATATACAAAAGAAATGATATTTCATAATAGAAAAGATCCGGGACTTGGAAATGCTTTAGTGGAAAATATTTTTATAGGGTGTACAGAGGTTTTTAATAAAGAATTATTGCAGTTAGTGATTTTACATATCCCGAAATGTGAGATCTTACATGACTGGTGGTTATATTTAAGTGCATCTTGTTTTGGGAGTGTAATTTATGATCAAAATTCCTATCTTTTTTATAGACAACATTTGAATAATCAAGTAGGGATACAAAACAGTTGGATAAAACATTGGATAGTGCGAAAGAAGAGATTTGGAAAAAGAAAGAATACTTTAAGCGATCAGGCATGGGAATTTATCCGAGTATATGGAACGCAATATGAGAAATACAAAATAGTAGCGATGGTAGCAGAATATAAAAAAGATATAAAAAGCAGATGTTATATCAGCAGATCAGGGCAAATTTATCGTCAGCAAAGAATAGATGATATAATTTACCGTATTTTATTTTTGTTAGGGGTGTTATAAGCGATGAAAATATTATATTTTGCGCCTATCTATTATTCAGATATGAAACAAAGACCTCAGCAGATTGCAGAGTTTTTATCCAAAGATCATCAAATTTATTATATTGAACCTACGATAAGCTTTATTCGCCAGTTGTTAAAAGGCGGAAAATCTTGTATCAGAGAACAGAAAAAAGTGAATGATAATTTAACTGTGATTCGCTTAAATGGATGTTTTACCTTTCATAAAAGTATTGAGATATTCGATCTATTGGGAGTGAATAATTGGTGGGAATTTTTACAATTAAGAGAGTTAATTAGGGAATGTCATTTCATCTGGGTAGGGTATTCGGGATGGTATACCATAATCAGACATATCAAAAAGAAACCTATTATTTTTGACAAGATGGACGAAGAAGATATGCTTGTTTCTTCTAAAATATGGAAGAAAACGTTACAGCGGAATAAAAGAAAGATGGTAGAGGTTTCTGATGTGATAATCGTGACTTGTCAAAAATTTTATGAAGAAATAAAAAAGATAGGGAAAAAGGTATATTTGGTACCAAATGCTGTAGCAGAGGAATTTATGGAAAAGACATTTCAAAAAAACAAAGAATATGAAGAGATAACAAAGGTAAAACGTATTGGATATATTGGTACGATAGGGGAATGGTTTGATATGGAGATCATCGAGGAACTGCTTTCTATCAGTCCAGAATATGAAATCGTATTGGTGGGAAGGAATTATCTGCCGGAAAATAAGAATCCAAGGGTGAAATATTTAGGAGTGAAAAAGAATGAGGAATTGCCAGAGATTATAAAGGACTTTGATGTGTGTTTATATAATTTTAAAAAATCAGAATTATTGGATACGATAAATCCAGTTAAAGTATATGAATATTTGGCAGCTAATAAGCCAGTGCTGGCAGTGGAGAGTATGGAAACTTTGAAATTGAAACAATATCTCATGATTTATAACGAGAAAAAGGAGATTGGACAATGGATGAGCCAGCCAATAAAAAGACCATTTCGTACCGAAGAGGAAAGAAAAGAGTTTATAAGAAAAAATGGGTGGAAAGCAAGAGTACAAGAGATTAATCAGATATTAAGTTTTGTGGAGGAAATGAAATGAAAGTAATGAGTGTATTTGGGACAAGACCAGAAGCAATCAAGATGTGCCCTTTAATTTTAGAACTACAGAAACATTCTGAAATAGAGAGTGTAGTTTGCCTGACAGGACAACATAGAGAAATGCTTCATCAGGTTATGAAAATATTTAAAATAGAAGCCCAATATGATTTGAATATTATGCAGCCAAAACAAACATTGACGACGATTGCGGTTCGTATTTTAGAAAAGTTTGAAGAAGTATTGAAGATGGAAAAACCAGATATCGTACTTGTTCATGGAGATACCTCTACTTCTTTTTTGGCAGCGTTAGCAGCTTTTTATCAGCAGATTTCAGTGGGACATGTAGAAGCAGGTCTTCGCACTTATGATAAATATTCCCCCTTTCCAGAAGAAATGAATCGGAGTCTGATAGGAAAGATAGCAGATCTTCATTTCGCTCCAACACAAAATAATAAAAATAATCTGGAAAAAGAGAATATCATAAACAATGTCTATGTAACAGGAAATACGGTAATAGATACTTTCCAGACAACAGTAAAAGAAGGATATCAATATAAAGACAGTGATTTACAGAAGATAGATTTCAGTGATAAAAGATGTATTCTCATGACTGCGCATAGAAGAGAAAACTTAGGGCAGCCGTTAGTAAATATCTGTAGAGCAGTAAAAAGAATGGTAGAAGAGTATTCTGATATAGAAGTGGTCTATCCTGTACATATGAATCCGGCAGTGCGCGATACCGCAGCAGAAATATTAGGAAATATGGACAGGGTGCATTTGATTCATCCATTAGATGTGGAAGATATGCATAATCTTATGTCAAAAAGCTATTTCGTTATGACAGATTCTGGAGGATTACAGGAGGAAGCACCTGCATGTGGTGTGCCAGTTTTAGTATTGAGAACAGAAACAGAAAGACCAGAAGCAGTAGAAGCAGGAACAGTAAAAGTGGTGGGAGTAGAAGAAGAGAACATTTATAAAGAAGCGAAAGTGCTTTTAACCGAGAAAGACAGTTATCATCAAATGGCACATGCCGTAAATCCTTATGGAGATGGACACAGCAGTGGAAGGATAGTGAAACACATCTTGGAATGGCATAAGGAGATAAGCAGATGAAGGGAATAGCAAGTACAGTTAAGTTAATAAGAGAAATTTATGAGGACAGGCGTCTGCTGATAGATTTATCAACAAAAGATGTGCAGAGAAGATTTTCAGGAACATATTTTGGAATGGTCTGGGGAATTTTACAGCCGCTCATGACAATTATTGTGTATTGGGCAGTGTTTCAATTTGGATTCAGAAGTGGTGATGTAGATGGGATTCCTTTTATATTATGGTTTATTTCTGGAATCGTCATTTGGCTGTTTATTTCGGAATCATTTTCGCTCGCGAGCAACAGCTTTTTAGAATATAATTATTTGATTCAAAAAGTGAAATTTAATATTAATATCTTACCACTTGTAAAAATACTTTCTAGTTTTTATATTCACTTATTTTTTTTCGTGATTGTACTCCTTGTATGCGCTATCTTTGGATATTATCCGACTGTTAGGTTGTTACAGATTCTTTATTATATGGCGGCGACGATTGCGTTAGTATTTGCATTATCATTATTGACTTCTTCGATAGTGGTTTTCTTTCGGGACTTAAATCAGATTATTAATATTATTTTATTAATAGGAATGTGGGGTACGCCTATCGCATGGAATATGAGTATGTTTTCGCCTAAAGTGCAGATGGCTCTTAAATTAAATCCTTTTTATTATTTAGTAGAAGGATATCGTGATGCTATATTGGGCAGGAGATGGTTTTGGGAAAGACCGATGCTGGGATTATATTTTTGGATAGTTACCATTATTGTTTTGGTGATCGGTATCAATGTTTATACCAGATTAAAACCCCATTTTGCAGATACTGTTTAGACTTAATAAGATGAGGTGTAAAAATGGATTTGAATGATAAAATACAGGTGAATCATATATCTAAGGTGTTTAAAATGTATGACTCTCCTATGGATAAAATGAAAGAGGCATTTAGTATCAGTGGAAAGATACGCCATATAGATTTTTATGCGATTACTGATTTAAGCTTTCATGTAAAAAAGGGAGAAATTCTCGGAATTATGGGGAGAAATGGCTCTGGAAAATCTACACTTTTAAAGATGATCACAGGCATTTATGAACCTACCAGCGGAAGCATCACTATTTCAGGAAAAGTATCCTCTTTATTAGAATTGGGGACAGGTTTTAATATGGAGTATTCAGGGATAGAGAATATCTTTTTCTATGGTACGCTGATGGGATTTACCAGAGGGCAAATGGAAGAAAAATTGCAGGATATTATAGACTTTGCAGAAATCGGAGATTATGTATATCAGCCAGTAAAAACTTATTCCAGTGGTATGTTTGCCAGACTGGCCTTTTCTTGTGCTATTAATGTAGAACCAGATATTCTCATTGTAGATGAAATTTTAAGTGTAGGGGATATGCGCTTTCAGGCAAAGTGTTTTAATAAGTTTAAAGAGTTCAGAGAAAAGGGAGTCACAATTTTATATGTAGGTCATGATGTGGGAATGATGAGAACATTTTGTGATACCGCGATGTGGATTAATAAGGGGAAGTTAGTTGACATTGGAGATCCGACATTTATCAGTGCGAAATATACAGAATTTATGTATTTAGATGATATTTCGGAATTTACGGATTATAAGCTTCTTGGGACAGGGACGTTAAAAACAAATATAGAGGAAAAAGAAACAGAAGAGGTAGTGGGTAAAAAAGAGGTGGAAGAGCCTAAAAAGGAAGCCAGTAAAATAGAAGGGGGATTATTTCCAAATAGTATTGCACATTGGGGGACAAAGACAGGAATGGTGAAAAAGGCTGTCCTTTGTGATGAGAAGGGGAAGGAACAGACAGTCTTTCATGCAGAAGATAAAATGAAAGTAGTGATAGAACTAGATATAGAAAAAGAGATAGATATAGAATATTTTTCCATAGCATTTTCCATTAAAAATACAGAAGGTACAGATATAATTGTGAAAACCACATATGACGAAGGAATGAAATTGAAAAGGGGAAAAAATAAAAAAATTGCTTTTGAATTTACACCGAGGTTAGCAAATGGAGATTACTATTTAGTAGTAGCGTTAGAAAATCGGGCGAATGCTTCTATTACTTATTATGAATATATTGAGGGCGCGTTTTATTTTAAAATGTATACGGATAAAAAGATTTTTGGTGTATTTGATGTGATAGCACAGATAGATTATATGTAATAGGGGATATTGAGATTTAGGGGATTGGGGAATTTGAAAATTGTTTGTTTTATTGGAGAGGAAAGGACCGCTACAGCAAGGAAGTATTCCACCGAAGCCGCGCTTTCGCTCCGTTCCAGACGTAGCGGTA
>CAJUHN010000204.1 GCA_910585935.1 uncultured Lachnospiraceae bacterium
TCCCGCTTCTTGCGGGTTTGCTCATTAAGTACCAACGTCTTCCAAGGGGCTTCTTATGGAATACTTCCTTGCCTTTGCTAGCGATTGGCTATTCTAGAAAAATTGTCCCTTTTGCGTTAAGCGTTGTAAGGTTCAAATGTTTTTTTTATAGTATGAGATGTCTTGTATTTCATTTGTTGTTTTGAGAAAATAAAAAATGAGTAAATAGAGATATTACAATGAAATATTGTGATATCTTTATTTTTTCTATGATAAAAAGGTTTTAAAAGAAAAACAAAAATAACCTTGTGATTAGAACAAAAAGATAGTAAAATAAAAATAAGACAACAAAAGAATGAAAAAAAAGAATAATTTAGTGTCATTTTATCAGTATAAAGGATAATTCGGGGCTTTAATTCTTGAAGATTATGGAGGTTATTACGAGATGGATAAGAGAAAAAAAGGAATGCCACTTCCTTTAGGAGTGACAATAGAAGAAGAGGGAATAAATTTCGCAGTAGAACTTCCAGAGGATAGTGAGATTTCTTTATTATTATATAAAAAAGGAAATAAAAGGCTAAAAGTGGATAGAGAAATCTTCTTTCCAAAAGAAAATAGACAAGGCAAAATTGCATATTTATATGTGGAAAATTTGAATCCAGAGGAATATGAATATAATTTTTGTTGTGGCGAGAAAGTTTTTCAAGATCCTTATGCGAGAAGGATTTATGGAAAGGAGAAGTGGGGAAAGTCAGCAAAAGAAGTAAGGTGTGGTTTTTTGACAGAAGATTTTCCATGGGAAGGTGATAAACCTCTTGATATTCCATATGAAGACAGCATTATTTATAGAATGCATGTCAGGGGATTTACTAGACATCATTCTTCTAATGTGCAGGCGAAAGGAACGTATACAGGAATTATAGAAAAGATTCCATATTTAAAGGAATTAGGGATTACATTAGTGGAACTTATGCCAATTCATGAATTTGAAGAATTAATAGTGCCGGAATATCCTGTCTATATGGGGGGAACACAAAGGTTAGAAGATGCAGCTATTATTAATTATTGGGGATTTACAGAAGGGTTTTATTTTTCACCTAAAACTGCATATGCAAAGGATAAAGATGTTTGCTGGGAATTAAAGCAATTAATTAAAGAACTTCATAAAAATGGAATTGAAATTGGAATAGAACTTTATTTTGCACAAGGAACAAAATCCTATATGATTTTAGACTGTTTAAAATATTGGGTTATGGAATATCATATTGATGCACTTCATGTCAATGCAGATGTAGCTCCTATGACTTTAATTGCGCAAGATCCTAGTTTAACTGGAATAAAGATTTTTGGAAATCAATGGGATACAAATCATATTTATGGAAAGAAAAAGCCATTTCATAGAAAAAATTTGGGAGAATATAACGATGGCTTTTTAGTGGATATCCGAAAGTTTTTAAAGTCTGATGAAGACCAGATCAATAGCTTTATTTTTCGGTTTACACGCAATCCAGAAGATATAGGGGTTGTTAATTATATTTCTAATCATGATTCTTTTACATTAGCAGATATGGTCACTTATGAAAGAAGGTGTAATGAAGCGAATGGAGAAGGGAATCGAGATGGAAATCCTTATAATTTTACATGGAATTGTGGTGTGGAAGGGGAAACAAAACGAAAGAAGGTATTAGAAAAACGATTAAAACAGATGAAAAATGCGCTGATTTTATTGTTTATGAGTCAAGGGACACCGATGCTTTTAGCTGGAGATGAGATAGGCAGAACAAAAAAGGGAAATAATAATGCCTATTGCCAGGATAATGAAATCTCTTGGATAAACTGGAATTTACAAAAGAAAAATGCTTCTCTCTTTGCTTTTGTGAAGGGACTCATTCATTTTAGAAAAGAGCATCCGATTTTACATCTTTCTAAACCTCTTAAAATGATGGATTACGGGGCGATGGGGTGTCCAGATTTGTCTTTTCATAGTGCAAAGGCATGGTATCCAGAATTAGATGGATATAGCAGATATATTGGGCTTATGTTTTGTGGTGCATATACAAAGCAATATGGAAAAGATCCAGATGATATGTTATATTTAGCATGTAATTTGCACTGGGAAGAACATGATTTTGCGCTTCCTAACCTCCCGAAAGGAAAACATTGGTTTCTGGCAATTACTACAGATATACAGGCAGAAAAAGATTTTTATAAAACTGGGGAAGAACTTTTATTAGAAGACCAGAAAAATATTCATCTTTCACAGAGAACAGTTGTTGTATTAATAGGGAAATAGAGAATAGAGAGAGGAGGATAAATGATGACAGAAAAAGAAAAATCATATGCGGAAATGTTATATCAACCGGGAGATCCAGAGCTTGTCGCGGATCGTGAGATAACGATAAAGAAGTTGTATGAATATAATAATTTAAATCCGCTAGATCGTGAAGCTAGAAGTGAAGCAATCAAAGGAATACTTGGAAAAGTTGGAAGTAACTGTGTAGTAGAACAGCCACTTTTCTGTACATATGGATATAATACAACTGTGGGGGACAATTTTTTCCTTAATGTTAATTGCAAATTGATGGACAGTGGAAAAATTACTATTGGGAATAATGTATTTATTGCTCCAAATGTTTGTATTATAACAGAAGAACATGCAATGGATGTGGAACAGCGTATTGCTGGTCTGGAATACACACATCCAGTTACTATAGGCGATAATGTTTGGATTTGTGCAGGAGCTTTGATTTTGCCGGGAGTAACGATTGGAGAAGGCAGCATCATTGGGGCTGGAAGTGTTGTTACAAAGGATATTCCGCCTAAATGTCTTGCTGTTGGTAATCCATGCAAAGTTATTCGTAAACTGTAAATAATAATATGTTATAAAATGTTTTAAATAGGTAGAAGGATAAACCATGCCACTTTACAAAAAATATTATAATTAGGTAATTGCGAAATCCTGAAAGTTATATAAATATTAACCTTTTTAAAAATTATTTCTGCGTATCTCCTCTCTAAGATTTCATAAGTTATCGTAACATTCACTTAAAAAAAAGCAGAACAGCCAACCAACCAGCGGAGGCAAAGAAGTATTCCATAAGAAGCCCCTTGGAAGACGTCGGTGAACCCATTGGGTTCAGAGAATTTATTGAGCTACATCTGGAACGGAGCGAAAGCGCGGCTTCGCTGGAATACTTCTTTGCCGGAGCGCCCCCTTTTGACTCTTGCAATCCCTTAAATATTATAAAGAGAAAAATATTTTAAGATATAATAACTTGTTATTTATTGGGAAGATAAAAAAGTAAGAGATTTTTTGGAAATAAACTGGCATGGATAAAAAATATAAAACTGGATATTAAAAAAAAACCAGTAGCGTGGTATGATAGAGAAAATTTATTAGAAAAGAGGAAGGCAATATGAAAAAAAATACAACTGTGATAAAACTCGCTCAAACCGCGTTGCTGGCAGCTTTATGTTTTGTATCTTTTATGTATCTGAAAATTCCAATTCCTGTTCCCGGAGGAGCTACTGCCCTACATATCGGAAATGCTTTTTGCGTATTGGGGGCGCTTTTGTTAGGAGGAGTATATGGAGGAATGGCTGGTTCTATTGGAATGACCTTAGCAGATTTATTAGATCCTGCTTACATTTCTTCAGCCCCTAAAACATTTATCTTAAAATTTTGTATTGGATTGATCACAGGACTAATCGCACACAAAATAGGAAAAATTAATGAGCACGAAGATAAAAAATATGTGTTAAAATGGACGATATTAGCATCTATTGGAGGTTTAGGATTTAATGTGATATTTGATCCACTGGTAGGATATGTATATAAAAAGTATATTTTAGGAATTAATGCAGAAGCCGCCTCTATATTGACGAAATGGTCGAGTGCAGCAACTTTTATCAATGCTATTGTATCTATTATTTTAGTAGCAGTAATTTATTTAGCATTAAGACCAGCATTAAAGAAAGCGGGATTATTTCCAAACAAAATTATTATAAAAGAAGGCAGAAAACAATTCCCTTCTGTTTAAAATAAAAAAGAATAGAGCTGTCGTAAAATAGAGAAAAGAGAATCTATTTTATGACAGCTATTTTATTATAAGTCAATTTACAAAGTGAATGGATTTTATGTAATTGATTTTCTAAAAAGCTTTACTTCTAATTTTAAGAGATAAGATAGAACTTTTCATTTATTGCTATGGAATGACAATCGGAAGCACATCACTTACATTTTCATGAATGATAATGTTAGCATTTGTATCACTGAAATGATATTCGTTATTAATCAATACCAAACGAGTACCATGAAAATATTGAAGTAATCTTTCTGATAGATAAGAATTTAAATGAGTGCCTGCTACAATTAACATTTCTGCATTACTGACAGCCTCTGCTGCTTGTGAGATAATAGTATTATTTAACATATCTCCATATAAGCTGACGTTAGGGCGGATAGGACCTTGACATTTGGCACAGTGTGGAATACCAGCACTATTTTTAATGTATTCCGCAGGATAAGTAGCTCCGCAGTTCATACAGAAGTTTTGATAAATACTTCCATGTAATTCTAAAACATGTTTACTCCCCGCCATCTGATGAATTCCATACATGCTTCGAGTGATAATTGTTTTTAATTTTCCTTGTTGTTCTAAACGAGCTAATGCATAATAGGCATTATTGGGTTTTCCATCTAAATATAAAATTTTATTTTTGTAATAGCGGAAAAATTGTTCTGGTCTTGTGCTGAAAAAACTGGTACTAAATAAATCTTCTGGTGAATAACCATATTCAAGTTCGATATCATAGGCTTCTTGTTCATCACGATAATTAGGAACACCAATTTCTCTTAAAAATCCTGAGCCGCTCATAAATACAATATTATTACATTCCATAATTGCACTTTTTAACATCTCGTATGCCATAGAAGAATCGCCTCCCTATAGTTAGTTTATTGTAAGAATGACTTTTGTAAAGAAAATACAAAGTCAGTAAATGAAAAATAATAAAATAATTTTAGCATAAAAAGTATACCTATGTTTTAATTATATACGAAATAGAAATAAAATCAACAAGAAATAGAAAAATATAGATAAATTTTAATAATATATTACTATTTAGACTTTCGAGGATTATTGTTCGTTACTATTTAAAAAGGGGAATGAATCAAATTTCTGAAAATGATAAGTCTAAAAGATTATTTTAACCTCATCAAGGAAGTCCCCCGCTTCTAAGCCGCCAAGGCGAAAGCGGTGGGTTGGGACTTCCTTGTTTCCGTGGGAGTGCAGACTCCCACGGAAAAGCTGCGATAGCAGCTATGAGGTTATGAGCAAGTAGCGAAGCGGATTGCGAATATCCGATTTGACCTACATGGTACTAAATTCGCGGTTTCGCTTCTCGCAAAACTACTCATGAAGTATCAATGTCTTCCAAGGGGCTTCTTATGGAATACTTCTTTGCCTTCGCTAATTTTCTGGTTGTTCTACTTTTTGAAAAGCGAATCTCAAGATAACTATAGAATAGAAAGGTGGAATAGTATAAATTTTTATGAAGAAAAGGTTGTGTTTCAAAAAAAGCTATTATATAATGAAATATAAATTTATTGAATGAAAGAGAGTGAAGAAATGAATCAGAAAATTCGGACAAGATTTGCGCCTAGTCCAACTGGTAGGATGCATGTAGGAAATTTGAGAACAGCATTATATGCTTATTTAATCGCAAAACATGAAGATGGAGATTTTTTATTGCGCATTGAAGATACAGATCAAGAGCGTTTTGTAGAGGGAGCATTAGATATTATTTATAACACTTTACAGAAAACAGGTTTAATCCATGATGAAGGACCAGATAAGGATAAAGGAGTAGGACCTTATGTGCAGAGTGAAAGGCAAAAACAGGGAATTTATTTAGAATATGCCAAAAAATTGATTGACAAAGGAGAGGCATATTATTGTTTCTGCAATAAGGAGAGATTGGCAGAACTTCGTACAGAGATTGTAGAAGGAAAAGAGATCTCCATTTATGATAAACATTGTTTGAGTTTAACGAAAGAAGAAGTAGAAGAGAAATTAAAGATGGGTGTTCCTTATGTGATTCGCCAGAATAATCCAACAGAAGGAACTACTACGTTTCATGATGAATTATATGGGGATATTACAGTAGAAAATTCAGAATTAGATGATATGATTTTGATTAAATCAGATGGCTTTCCTACTTATAATTTCGCTAATGTTGTAGATGATCATTTAATGGGGATTACACATGTGGTGAGAGGAAATGAATATTTATCTTCTTCTCCCAAGTATAATCGTCTGTATGAGGCGTTTGGCTGGGAAGTACCTGTTTATGTACATTGTCCGCTTATTACGAATGAAGAGCATAAAAAGTTGAGTAAGAGAAGTGGACATTCTTCTTTTGAAGATCTAATAGAACAAGGATTTTTGACAGAAGCGATTGTAAATTTTGTAGCGCTGCTTGGATGGTCTTCTGAGGATAATAGGGAGATATTCTCGCTAGAGGAATTAGTGGAAGCATTTGATTATCATCATATGAGTAAATCACCAGCAGTCTTTGATATCACAAAATTGAGCTGGATGAATGGAGAATATATCAAAGCAATGGATTTTGATCGCTTTTATTCTATAGCAGAAGAGTATATTAAAAAGACTGTACCAAAGGCAAGAGATGAGAAAAAAATAGCCTCTTTAGTGAAGACTAGAATAGAAAGATTTACAGATATCGCAGAGCAGATAGACTTTTTACAGGAATTACCGGAATATGATTCTGAGATGTATGTTCATAAAAAGATGAAAACGACAAAAGAAACATCTTTAGCTGTATTAGAAGAAGTGCTTCCGATTTTAGAAAAACAAGAGGATTATACAAATGATGCGCTCTATGGAACATTATTAGAATTTATAAAAGAAAAGGGTTATAAAAATGGTTATGTTATGTGGCCTATCCGCACGGCTGTTTCTGGAAAGCAGTCCACTCCGGGAGGTGCGACAGAGTTGATGGAATTATTGGGAAAAGAAGAAAGTTTACAAAGAATAAAAAAGGGAATAGAGTTATTAAAATAATAAAGTAAAGATATTGAGTTTTAGATGGTTAAAAGGCAAAGGGGGACGCTACGGCAAGGAAGTATTCCAGCGAAGCCGCGCTTTCGCTCCGTTCC
>CAJUHN010000205.1 GCA_910585935.1 uncultured Lachnospiraceae bacterium
GAGCAAACCCGCAAGGGTTCGCGAATTTAGTGTCCGCTACGTCTGGAACGGAGCGGGAGCGCGGCTTCGTTGGAATAGTCCCTTCTCTTTTGCGAACCTTGTAAAACCTTTTACTTCCCTATCCTTTATTTTCTTCCTCTATGATCTTCTCCACCGCTTCCAGCAAATCCCGACAGATAAAATCCGCTTTTACTTCATACTTTCCATCTTTTCCTGCCTCTCCTGTCTGCACCAATATAGTGCGCAGTCCCCCATTCTTCCCTGTCTGAATATCCACTGTCGTATCCCCTATAATCCAAGACTTTTTCAGATCAACATGATATTTCTCTTCACATTTCTCTAACAATCCGATTTCTGGCTTTCTGCAGGAACAAGAAACTTTATAAATAGGATTTTCTTCTGGATATCCCTTATCTGGATGGTGAGGACAAAACATCACATCATCAAAATACACTCCTTCCTTTCCTAACAAAGTCTTCATTTTCTGATGTATCTTCTCCACCTCTTCTATCCCACATAACCCTCTCGCCACAACTGGTTGATTGGTAACTACAATCGCTAACATTCCCGACTCATTTATTTTCCGAATCGCCTCTATCGCACAATCTTCTAATATAAGCTCTTCTTCTTTATATACCAACCCTTTCTTCACATTCACAGTTCCATCTCGATCTAAAAAAATACATTTCTGGTCATATTTTAAATTCCTTTTCTTTACTAAACCACTCTGAATCTCTTCTATTGTTTTTTCTATTCTTTCTACTGTTCCTATATCTTTTATATATTCCGTAGACGAATAGGCATAGATTTCTTCTTGATTCTCTGCCATCTGCATTAAAATCTCTTTTTCTAAATCTGTTTTTTGTGGTTGTTTTACTTTTTTGCAGACTTCTTTTGATAAAATATAAAATCCTGCATTCACACAATTATCATACCAGCCATTTCGTACCTGTGTTTTAAGAAAAAAGCTTAAAACTCTCTGCTCTCTATCCTTCACTACTAAATCGGAATCGAATGGGTGAGTATTCGGATGTACAAACAAGGTCGCCTTTGCCTTTTTTTCTCTATGAAATTCTTCCATTCTTTTTATATCAATATCAAAAAATACATCTCCAAATACTAATAAAAAATATTCCTCTTTTATTTTTTCTTTTAAATAATAAAAAGCCCCTGCTGTGCCAAGTGGCTCTTTTTCTTCTATATAAGAAATAGAAACTCCAAATTTTTTTCCATCTCCAAAGTACTCTAAAATTTTTTCTTTTCGGTGTCCCACGATTAAAATAATTTCTGTTATTTTATTCTCTTTTAACTTCTCTATCTGCCATTCTAATAAAGGTTTTCCCAATATCGAAACCATCGGTTTTGGTATCTCATCTTTTGTGATTTGTGATAATCTTGTCCCTTTTCCTCCTGCCATAATTACTGCCTGCATTTTATTACCTCTTCTACTGTTTTTTCCACCGCTTCTCTTGAGGTATAGTGTGCCTTCCATCCTGCTCTGTGAATCTTTTCTAGCTGATATTGAAATTTTGGCACATCTCCTTTCCAGCCACCTCTGCCGCCTGTATACTCATAAAGAATCCCTTTTAATCCCATTTTCTCACATACGATATCTGCTATTTCTGTCACAGAAGTTTGCGTTTCTACTCCTACGTTATAAAGAGTGATTCCTTCTTTTTCTACATCTTTAAACTGCATAATCGCATCTACTAAATCCTTTACATAAAGATATGGCTTAGACTGTGTACCATCTCCTAAAATCTTTAATTTTGTAGAATCTTTTTTCAGTTTTGCAATAAAATCAAAAATGACTCCATGTGTTAATCTCGGTCCAATCACATTTGGAAAGCGGAAAACTAATACTTTCATATTATTCATATAAGCATATGCAGAAAGTAAAGCCTCTGAGCCTAATTTACAGCCTCCATAATAAGAAATAGGAGAAAGCACTGCTGTATCTTCTGCTACCTGCTCTCCCATCTTTTCTCCATAGACCGCAGAAGTAGAAGCGAAAAAAAACTTCTTTACTCCATGTCTTCTCATACTTTCTAAAAGATGAAATGTTGTTGTATACGTATTTTTATACTCAATGGTCGGATTTTCAGCACTCGCTTGAATATCCGAATTAGCGGCTAGATGAAACACATATTCAACCTGTTCTTTCTCAAAAATCCGTTCTACTCCCTCAAAATCACATAAATCCTGCTCATAAAAAATAAAATTGGGATTTTCATAAAGATGTTCTATATTTTTTTTCGTTCCGATAAAGAAGTTATCTACACATACCACTTGATGCCCTTCTTTTAACAGGGCATCTGCTAAATGACTTCCAATAAATCCTGCTCCACCAGCTAATAATACTTTCATCATTTTATCCCTTTCTCCTGCTATTTTTTTCTATCTCCAATATTTATCTCCGATATATACGACAGAAGTTCCATCTTGCTCAAACTGAAATTCAAATTCTTTTAATCCAATTCTTTCTCTCAATTTTTCTTGATTTTCTGGCTCACAATAAAACAGTAAGAATCCTCCTCCCCCTGCTCCCAAAAGTTTTCCTCCTACTGCTCCACTTTCTATTGCTATTTCATATGTTTTATCAATTTCCTCACTGGAAATCCCCGATGCTAGAGTACGCTTTAAGTTCCAGCTTTCGTCTAATATCTTTCCAAAGCAGGATAAATCATTACTCTCTAATGCCATTTTCATCTCTTCTGTCAATGCACACATCTTTTTTATATTCTCATTTTTTGCATCTTCTGTAATGTTCTTTTTTTGTTCACTTAAAATACGATTGGCAGATCGAGTGACCCCAGTATAAAACATCATCAGATTCTTTTGTAATTTTTTATAAGTTTCTACCTGCATCATAATAGGTGACACGGAAACTGTTCCATCTTGATTAAAACGGATAAAATTTAATCCCCCATAAGATGCCGCATATTGATCTTGCTTTCCAATCGGAGAACCTAACTTTTCTATTTCTACTTCACAAGCCTCTTTTGCCAGCTTCGCTTTAGAAGCAAACTTCCCTTTATAGCTATATAACGTGTGAAGCAGTCCCACGGTAAATGTACTTGAAGACCCCAGTCCTGTCCCTCCGGGGATATCTGCTGTACTGCTGATTTCTACTCCTGATACTTCCATATCATTTAAAACCTGATGAAATATTTTATGCTTAATCTCTTTTATATCCTCTACTAATTCATTTTCGGAATACTTTAACATCGTCTGCTTTTCATTAAAATAAGGATGAATCGAAAGATACATATATTTATTAATTGAGGTACTTAACACACACCCTCCATATTTCTCATAATATGCTGCTAAATCGCTTCCTCCTCCGCAAAAGCTCACTCGAAATGGTGTTTTCGTCATTAACATTTGTTCTTCTTATCCTTTCTCATATTTCAACCCGTTACTTTCTCTTTTTACTTTTTTATACTTTTCTCATCTTTCTTCTTATCTTTTTTAAAATATGGAGCAGATATCCGCTCCCTCGGATTCCCAGCCTATCGATCCAAAAAGCAATACTCCCTCTTTTTTTATTCTCTTTTAATAAATATTGAGATTTTCGGAACATATCATATACCTCTTTTCTCTGAACCTTCGGCACTTCATATAAAAAAGGCAGATTCCAGATATATTCCCGTATTAATTTCTGTTTCAGACATTGTGAAATTACACTATCTTCTCTCTTACAATTCTCCATATTGATTTCTAATACTCTCATCAAATCTCTTATATGATCTTTCTCTATCTCTGTTGTCAATGCCCCTTTTCTTCTTGTTCTATAACAATAATAAGGCTCATGATAATATCCGATTTTTTTTGTCTTTAATAAAACCCTTGTTGTGAAATCCACATCTTCATTTCTTATGCCTTCTAAAAAAAAGAGATTTTCTTTTTTTAAAAACTCTCTTTGATAAAAATATCTCCATACATTCCAATAACTGTCTAACCCTTTACTATACTCTGCAAAATACTCTCTTGTCATAATATTCTGACTCTCTTTAATCTGATGGCTTATAAAATATTGTCTTCCTCTATCATCTATCCCAATAAAATCAGATATCAATACTTCTATCTCACAATCCATCTGTTCTAATAACTGTCTTCTCTTTTCTAAGTAAGAAGCTTTTATATAGTCATCACTATCTACAAAGACCACATAATCCCCCTTTGCCCTCTTAAGCCCGCAATTTCTAGCATTAGAAAGTCCTGTTTTATCTTGCAATATCACTTCTAATCCCTGATATCTTTTTGCATACTCTCTACATATTTCATTACTTTTATCTTTGAAATCTCTTATCACAAATAGAAGTTCATCATCTTCTCTCAAACATCCTAAAATACTTTCAATACATTCTTTCACATATTCTTCTACTCGATATACTGGCATAATAAATGAGATTTTTATTGCTTTTTTCATACTATTATCCTTTTAAATACTTTAATCCACTCCTTATAATATGCCTTCCCACATACCAAAAAGATTTTATCTTTCCTATTCTCATCTGCCGATATACTCCATAAGTCATCCAAACAGTTTTCCATTTCTTTCTCGATTTTCCATCTTTCGTCAATCTCGTACATAATAAAGGTTCATTTATTCCACATGCCATATCATACTTTTCTAATACCCGAAGCCATGTCAGATAGTCTTCATGTAGCTCATCATGCTCCATAGGAAATTCCAGTATCGCTTCTTTCTTTACCACCACAGAAGAACAAGCGATGCTATTTGTCTTTAATAGATCAGAGTAATGTAATCTCTCTTTCACCCGAATAATCTTTCCTTTACTTTTCCCTTTCTCATCAAATAGCTCCCTTCCTGTATAGCAAAGTATTGTATTTGTTTTTTTCATTTTCTCTATCTGTTTTTTTAATTTCCCTATCTTCCACCAATCATCAGCATCTAAAAATGCGATATATTCTCCCTTCGCATACTTACAACCTTGATTTCTGCTTTTCGCCACTCCTTCATTTTTACTATTTCTTATATAATGAATTCTCTCATCTTTTTGATAAGCCTCTATTCTTTCTTTCGTATCATCTGTAGAAGCATCATCAATAATAATCAGTTCCCACTCCACTTGCTGGCGCTTCACCGATTCCACTGCTTCCTTAATATACCTTCCACAATTATAGGTTGGCATAACCACAGATACGAGATATTGTTTCATCTCTACCATCTTCCTACTTTTTTATACCTCTCAACACAACTAAGTTACATTTTTTAACTAACTTTTCTTTGTTTGTGCAGACTCATATTCTATTCATTTGTCAGCAGAAACGGGCGGTGTTGTACCCAAGATAAGAATAAAAATCTCTTATCCCTTTTTCCTTTCGGACTGTATTTTATTTCTAAACTCAAACCTTATCTTTTTCTTTCTGATAATGTTTAAGAAAATACCTACCTATATTTTCTGCACTATTTTTTGCTGCATTTCCTCTATGTCCATTCTCACAGATATAAAGCTGTCCTCCATAATAATTTTTAGAGGCTCTATGCCCTTGGTTATATCTTTTTATCTTCCCATCACAAATATGACAAGTATCTGAAATATGATAAGGTCGTATGGTTGTTGTAACAATCCCATTCTGATAAGACTTATACTTTAAATCCCGAATAATTCTTCGCCCTATCCAATCATACCCATCTGTCTTTAAATATCCCTTATTCTGAAAAGAAATGACATTTTCATACTTAGGCACTACAATAAGCCGTATCTCTCTTTCCATACAATAATTCAGAATCTCTCGGCTCACTTTATGAGCATAATGCTCATTTAACTGACTGATCTTTTTATAATACTTCTGATTTTCTTTTCCTTCTTGCTTTTGCTCTTCTTTTATATTCTCTCTTCTCTTTTCTGACTGCCTGCTTTTTCTGCTTTTCTTCAACTGCTGCTGCCATTTTTTTTGAATATTTTTTCTTTTGTTTCCTCCCTTAATCAAATAATACTCTCTCACATTTCCCTCTAAATCCATTCTAGCGCAAACTGCTAAATTATTATTATTTGGAAAATACACCACACAAATTTCCTGTTCTTCTTTCATTCTCTCATTTACTGTTCGTATATCTTCCACTGGTGTCACCACAGGAACATGAAGCCATGCTCCACGCTCTGTTATCTTCAAAGAGGGGGATTTCATTTGACAATCCTCTGACAATTTTCTTCCCATATCATGAAATCGATATTTATCCCATACCCATTTCACTCCATTGTAGACTTTTAACTGAATACTATTTTCTGTCCTATTCCGATACATTCCCGCATAAAATACAGGAGAAGCATGAAATTCTTTTGCCTTTTTAGGAATTTCCTCTATCTCCCCCTCTTTATATAACTTCCATCGAAATATAAAACCCTTTCCTGCTCCTATCGCCGCATGAATCGCGGCTCTCCGAAAATAAAGAGGAATTTTTCCATAAGGAAAAGGATATTTTACTTCTTCTTTTTGATACCTCGCCCCTATAGTCATCAACTCTAGTTTCCGCATCATCTGTTGATTTGTTAAGTTCCATAACTCATCTTCTAAAAGAAGAATATCATAATAATACTTTACTACTTCATTATAAATATCTTTTGTCATCTTCAGCCATTCTCTATGCTTTTGATACAGTCTTAAGCGATATGTCGTAGTAGAATATCCTATTTTTCCCTGCTCCATTTCATCCCTTCCTATTTTCGATTCGCAGTTTATTCGCGTAATATGTTATTACACGAACTTTCCCTCTAAGAATACTTTAGAAATATTTTTCTTGTGTTTGTTTTTCATAGAAATCAAAGGTTCGCGTGAACAAAGAAGTATTCCAACGAAACCGCGCTCCCGCTCCGTTCCAGACGTAGCGGACACTAAATTCGCAGCCCCGCTTGTTGCGGAACTGCTCATTAAGTGCCAACGTCTTCCAAGGGGTTTCTTCCGGAATACTTCTTTGTCCACGCTAGTTTGTTGGCTGTTTTAGAAGAAAATAGCTTCCATTTTTTAGGATATAATCTATAAAGTAGAACTTTCTTACAACAAATCCAGTATTTTCATTCCTAGAAAAGCCAAGAAAGTAACGCTTTATCGAAAATATACCCTAGGCAGACCCTTGGAAGACGTTGGCACTTAATGAGCAGTTCCGCAAGGGGCTGCGAATTTA
>CAJUHN010000206.1 GCA_910585935.1 uncultured Lachnospiraceae bacterium
CCGCTTTCGCCTTGGCGGCTTAGAAGCGGGGGACTTCCTTGATGAGGTTAAACTTGTAACCATAAATTTTTGCCCCTTTCTTTTCACAGTAATTGCCAAGATATAAAAAAATTTTTACTTTTCTTATCTATTTTCTTGGTTCATTACTTCAAAAAAATAAAATTATAAGGAGAATTTATTATGAATTACTATATCCGTTCTGTCCAAAAAAACGACCTTAATGCCATTATAACAATAGAATCAACTTGTTTTCCACTAAAAGAAGCTGCTTCTAAAGAACAATTACAAGAACGTATTTTCACATTTCCAGAATGTTTTTTTGTTGTAGAAAAAAATAATCAAGTAATAGGCTTTATTAATGGATGCCTAACAAATGAATCTACTATCCAAGATGTCATGTTTTCTAATGCCACACTTCACAATCCTTCGGGACAGTACCAAGCTATTTTTGGTTTAGATGTACTTCCGCAATTTCAACATCAAGGTATCGCTTCTGCTCTTATGCGATACTTAATTTCTCACACACAAGAAAAGCATAGAAAAGGGTTAATTCTGACTTGCAAAGAGCATCTTCTTTCTTTTTATGCTCAATTTGGTTATGAAAACAAGGGAATTTCAGCTTCTACTCATGGAGATGCAATTTGGTATGATATGATTCTCTTATTTTCCAATTAACACTTGTGTCAATGTTTTTCCGTTTAAAATTTCCTTTATAAGTTCTTCTTTCGCTTTATCATAAGAAGTAAATATCTCTTTCGCTTTTTCTATATTATGATATACTTTCCAATAACCAGATAAAAGAAAATTTTTTCCTCTATTTTCCACAAATGAGGTCACATCTTCTAAGGGATATTGTAAAAATATCCCTATTTCATGAGGAAATTCTTCTTTTTGTTGATAAAACATTTTTACCCTTTTTTTTAAAAATAATAAGATTTCTTCTGTATCGGAAATAATATATTCATATGCTTTTAAAAATTCTTGTATATTCTGTTTTCTTAGATAACTATCTAACCATTCTTTTTGATAAATATATAAAATAACTTTTTGTGAGGATTGATATAAAATGCGGACTGAAAATTCCGATTTTAACAAACTATTCCAAACCATCCGAACTATCTTTATTGGTAAAATAATGATTCCACCCACTTTTACTTTTTTTATTACAGGAGCACAGGAAATCGCTATTTGTAATCTCAATTTTTCTATTTCATTTCCTACACTAAAATAATTTAAAATTTCTTGTGTTGGCATATACACTCTCCCTTATTCTTTTTTCTTTTTATTCTTTCACATCTCATTTTGTATATACTTTTTCTTTTCTACCATATTTTTACAATTTATAGAAAACATTTTATGTTAAATGATTCTTCTTTTCCAAAATCACAATTCTACCTTTTTATTCTATCCTTATCATGAAATCCTCTTTTCCAAAATTAGAACCTCCAAAAACTAGCGACGTCAAGGAAGTATTTAAGAAGAAGCCCCTTGAATCTAAAATATAACAATAACATTCTAATATAAATATTTTAAAATTCATATTTACGCCCAAAAAGATTTATGTTATAATAGATTTGTGAAATTTTCACCTTTATTTTTGTTGAGATTATACTGCTATTTGCAGTTATATCAATTCCAATTTTATCATAAAATAGAATAGAAAGGATTGAGCTTTGTATGGAAGAACAAAATTTTTCTAAAAAGTTTGGAGAACGATTACAAGAAGAACGGTTATCTCTAGGTTTAACTCAAACCCAATTCGGTGAATTAACGGGATTTTCTTCAGAATATATTCACGATATAGAAACAAATAAGAAAATTCCTACACTCGCTGAACTAAAACAAATGTGTGATACTCTCCATTTAGATATAAAATATCTTATCAGTGGAAAACATGCTCATTATGAATTAATAGGAAACAGTAAAAAATATGAAGAATTAAAACAACTTCTATCTCAATGTGATGAAACACAATATGAACTATGTATAAAAAAAATTCGTGCTTTTCTTTTTCAGTGTTTGTATGATGTAGAAGATAAGGACAACCAAGAATAGTTTTTTAACTTTTCATAAAAAAATGGATATCTATTTACTATTGTCTTTAAGGAAAATATCGCTTCCTTTATAGCCTATGCACACCATTTTACATAGCGCATTCTTTTTATTTTCTATTTTATATCATTTATCAACTCATTTTATTTATTATATAAGGACAGTCAGCTACTTTTATCTTTCTTTGTTGGCTTTCCAAATTTTTTGAAAATTTATTCATAAAATCTTTTGATAAAAGTTTTATTTCGTTTTTTCTATATTTTACAATAAAAATCTTATTAAGACTTTATCTATTCAAAATTGATTTTTTATAATTTCTAATGATTCTTTTTTATAAAATCTTTGGGAAAAAATATTCTTCTTCCCAAAGATTTTTCTGTCTAGTTTATAACTGTAATTTTTCCAATTTCTTATTTATTATTTTCTCTTCTTCTTCAAATAAAAGTCTTTTATTATATTCATAATATCTCTCACATTCATATTCCTGTAAAAAATGTATCGCAAAATAGCTTCTATTTAATTCTGTAATAAAAATCACCATTTCTTGGCTATCGCTAAAAACTGCTTCCATAAAATTAAATGCATTTTCTAACAGATTCCCTATATCTCTTATCTCATTTTCATAACTTTCTGTCTGTTCAGAAAATAATTCTTGTATTCTTTTCCAAACCATATCTATCTGTATTATGTTTTCTTTTTTTATCATCTGTGAAAATTCTTCTGCTTTTTCTATCGCCTTTTTATATTTTATCTCATCTGTTCTTGTCAATAATTGTGCTTCTTTTTTTTGTTTCCATTCTAATGTGAGATTTTTTATTACTTTTTCTATTTTTAAATCAATATCTTTCTGTTTCCATTCCCTTAAACATCTCACTAATATTTCTAATACTTCTTCTTTTTCTCTTATTTTTTTAAATTGTAAATTTAATTTTGCAAATAAAAGGCTGACTATACTGATTCTTTCATCAAATGGTGCTGAACGCACTTTTTGAGGTAAACCTTCTTTTATTTTTCCTTCTAATATTTCCTGTATTTGATATTCATTTTGATATTTTTTATAGAGATCCCAATAATTTGCAAAGTCTTTTGCGATCCTTTGATTTTGAATATATTCAAAAATCACTTCTCTATCTATCTTTTTTTGTAATTTTTCATAAACTCTGATTAAATTTGATAGATCTTCCCAACCTCTAGGAGTAGCAAAAAACTTGCCATCTACCGTAGTTTCCATCTCACAAAAATACTGCGGTTTTATAGAGAGATAAGAAAGAATGGCTGGATGAATAGAAACTTGATAGGCATACTCCTTCCAAACTTGAAAATCTGCTTCTATTGGTATCATTTTAATTCTATCTAATGTCACAATGTCAAATTCTCTGACGGATTTATTATATTCTGGCGGATTCCCCGCTGCTGTAATAATCCAGCCTTCTGGAATCTTATGAGAACCAAATGTTTTTCCTTGTAAAAATTGAAGCATCGTAGGAGCAAGTGTTTCTGAAACACAATTAATTTCATCAATAAATAATAACCCCTCCTTCAATCCTGTCTGTTTCATTTTATCATAAATAGAAGCTACAATTTCGCTCATAGTATATTCTGTCGCAGAATATACCTTGTTATTATACGTTTTCTCCACGATATAGGGAAGACCTATCGCACTCTGCCTTGTATGATGAGTAATCGTATAAGATACAAATGCTATCTCACATTCTTTTGCAACCTGTTCCATAATCTGTGTCTTCCCCACTCCCGGTGGTCCAATCAGCAAAACTGGTCGCTGATGGACAGCAGAAATCTCATACTCTCCATATTCATCTTTTTGTAAATAAGCTTCTATTGTATTTTTTATCTCTTCCTTCGCTCTTTTAATATTCATGATTTCTACTGCAAAAATACTACAACCTTTTAAATTGTAGAAGTAATTACAGCTTTTCACTTCCTTTCTAAATAATAGATATCGCTATCTCAGGCATTTATTATTCAACACTTTTATGCATCTATATACTTCACTCATCGCTTCACCAAATTTATATTTCATCTTTCACTTTTTTTCTTTTAAATCCATTTCTGTCAATATAAGCTTTATCGCCCAAGGAGGCACAGATAAATCAAAATATTGTCCTTCTAAAAATACAAACGCAGTATCATAAATGGGTTTTTTTACAGGATAAATTCCATATCCATCTGTAAAATAAATAAGCCCACGAAGCTTCTTAAACTTTCCTTGTTTTAATAATTGATTCACGTATTCAAAAGGGGGTCTAAAATCTGTTCCTCCTTGTCCTATGATTGTGAAATTCTCCATATATTCCTTCATTTCTTCTTGTTTTGTAATAACAGTATCCTGTTGAATTTTCTCATCACATTGAATAATGTGAATATTAATTTTATGAAAATAACTTTCTCCTTCTGACAATATATCATATGTTTCTTCTAAAAATCTTTTTATTAATTCTCCTGAACAAGACATAGATGTATCCACCACTATTACAAAATCTTCTATTTTATAAACTTCTCTAGATTCTAAAGGTTCTATTAATGGCATATTTCCATAAAGAGAAAGACCATATGTGTAAAATATAAAATCAAAAGAATCTGGATCAATTTCTATTTCTTCTTTTAATACAGAAAATTTTTTCAAAAATTGTTTATAATCATGGCGTTCTCTATTTTCTATTTTTACCTGTTCCAACAAACTTTTTGAATCGTCTGAAGCTTCATTAGAAAAAGTTTCCATATTTGTCTGCATTTTTTCTCTATTATCATTCCATTCCTTTTGTCTTTGTCTAGACTTCTGTAAAGAATCTTCCTGTTCCCAATAACTATGATCATCTACATAAAATTCATTTTTAAGCTGTAAATATTCCTTTTCCGTTAAATTCATCTCTTGTAATCTCTGATAAATCCCTTCTACTGTCAACACCTTTAAATTCAAATGCAATTTTCGGTAAATTTCCCTTCTATACATAGAACAAGCATGATAAATACATTTTATAAACCATTCGTCTATCATAGATTCCACAGCAATATCACATGCTACATCCCAATAATCCTTCGCTCTCTTCCCCCTCTTATCTAAATGACAAAATAAACAATGAAATACCATATGCAAATAAGCACGATTCACAAAGACACGCCCATTTTTATATAATTTTCCTATATATTGAGGTTGATAAAAAATAGAAAATCCATCTGTTCCCAATCCTTTTGAATAAAAATCTATTTGAAATGATAAACAGCTTAAAGATATATCTAAAAATCTCATATGAAAATATAATTCATTTCTCGCATTCTTTAATATTTGATCACAAACCTCTTCTACTTCTAATTCAGATAATTGTTGTTCTCTTATTGGATCTATCATAAATTACCTCTTTTTTATAAATATATTTATAGTTCAAATTTTTTTACTCTCCCCTTAAAATTTTTATGTCTAAAATCCATTAAAATACTGAGTCCTGTTTGATTTTGATCTTGATTTATCAATTCAATTACTTCCTCTAACTTTTTTTGATCGGTCAAAAATTCTTCTGCAAACCACAAAATTTGGTCATTCTCCTCTGTTTTCAGTATCATCTTAGCAGCTTTTAGAAAAACATCTTTTATATATTCTGTATATTGCTTTTGAGCTTGTTCTGTAAGTTCTAAAGGATAATATAATCTCGCTAGAGCTAATTCTATCACAAGTTTTTCATTTTCCTGTTCTTTCATATAAGAAAATAATTTATCATATTCTCGAAACGAAAACTTAGTATGATCAAAACAATAGCGATAGCGATGACCACAGCCATATGTTTGAGTAGAAAGTATACGAGCAGGTGTATTTTCTATCGCTTCTTCAAAATACTCTGGAAAAATTAATTTCGCTTTTCCTTGTTTACTTTCATACCATACCAAAACTTTATTCCGAATCTCTGATAAAATCTCTTTTAAACAAGAGCGAGAATTTTCCTTTATTTGAATCCTTAATTCTTCCAATTCCCTGCATCCATTAAAAACGCCTGTCCCGATATCAGAAATAGTACTATATAGATGTATTTTTTTTAAATGACTACAATTATAAAAAGCATAATTCCCTATCTTTTCTAAAGTTGAAGGTAAAAAAATCTCTGTCACATTTTCTCCAGCAATTCTTGGTAATTCTGACTCTTCTTTTTGCATCTGAAAAGAAAAACTATAAGGAAACAGCTCTGTCACAGGATAGCCATCTATTTCTTCTGGAATTTGTATTATATCGCTATATCCATAAGAAGCTGATATCTTTACTTTTTGCTTTTGAATTTCATATATAAACATAAAATAATCTCCGAATTATTATAATCTTAAAAGAAAAGAGCAAAAATATAGTTTATTTTTTACTACACTTTCTGCCCCTTTCTTTTTGTTTTATTATAGCAAAGTATCCCCTAAAGAACAAGTATTTATTCTAGTGAGAACATTCATTATTAGTTCCGCTAAGGAACACTATATTCCAACGAAGCCGCGCTCTCGCTCCGTTCCAGACGTAGCGGTACTAAATTCGCAGCCCCTAACAGGACTGCTCATTAACGGGCAAGCGTCTTCCAAGGGGCTTCTTTCGGAATATAGTGTTCCTTAGCTAGTTTATTGGCTCTTCTAAAAACAAGAAGTCTTTTACATCTATTACAAATATCTCATTTTAAATACTAATTTATTAATCCACTTAAACTCTGAAATTTATAAAGGTACTTTTTAGCTTTATATTATTCCCAAGTAAAATCCTATTTTATGGGTATTCTCTAATTTAATTAACAAAGCAAATTAATTAAATAAGTCCGCCTTTGATATAAAGATATAAACTAGCGCAAACAAGACCTTATTCCAAAAAAGCCCCTTAGAAGACGTTGACACTTAGCAGTTTTGTAAGAAAAAGCGAATTTAGTATCATTCTGAAACGGAGTGAAAGTGTAACTTCACCTAAATAGTTTTTTTGTACGGAAACCTACAAAAACTTTTTTATAGTTTATTGCAACATTCGCTTTTCAAAAAGCAGAATAGCCAATGAACCAGCTTAAGGCAAGGAAGTATTCCATAAGAAGCCCCTTGGAAGACGTCGGC
>CAJUHN010000207.1 GCA_910585935.1 uncultured Lachnospiraceae bacterium
TGCGGAACTGCTTATTAAGTACCAACGTCTTCCAAGGGGCTTCTTTTGGAATAGAATACATTCTGGGGCAGTTTATCGCATTGGCTAGTTTGCAAAGTGCAAAGGCGGGTGTTATGATATGTTATAATAGTTGATCGATAGTTTATAAGAAGAAAAAAGTGAAATCTTTTTTTTAGATAGTAGGATTTTTTCTTAGGATAATCAGTAAAATAGTATATCATTGCATTAATAATCAGGTAAAACCATATCACGAATAAAACACATTTATATGTTTTGTTCGTAATATAGAAATATTAATAAATTTATTATTTACTGAAAAGTTAATGCAACGATGTACTAGCGGAGGAAAGGAAGTCTTCCAAAAGAAACCCTTTGGAAGACTTCCTTTCCGGAGCGACCCTTTGGTCAAAGTGTTTTTTTACTTTTTGTATTTCTATTTTTTCTGTTTGAGTCTATAGGATAAAGTACGATAAGTGGTGTTTTTCTAAAGGCAGAAAGGTTTTTTTAAATAAGATTTGTATATGAATAAAAAAATAATTATGATATAATAAATATAAGTAAGAAAAAGGGGGAATTTTATGGGGAAGACATTAACGATATTGAATTTTGATGGGGGTTATCAGAATCAAGACTTTTATTGTCAAAATCAAGTGAAATGGATAGATTTTAGAGATTTATCTGGGGTGAGGGGATATTGTGAGGAAACGGCAGCAGAAGAAATAAGAAAACGAATAAAAGAAGAGGATATAAAGGTCTGCTATATTGGATCAGGTAATTATCATTATATGACATTTTTTTTATTAGAAAAAATAAAACAACCATTTTCACTTGTGCTGTTTGATCATCATACAGATATGAAACCATCTTTATTTGAAGATTTATTATCGTGCGGCTGTTGGGTGAAATGGGTATTAGAGAAAAATTTGTTTGTAAAAGAAGTCGTACTCATAGGAGTGGCAGATTCATTTTTAAATACTATAGAAGAAAAATATCAAGATCGTGTGTTTATTTTGGAAGAATCTAAATTTGGAAAGGAAGAGTGGCAAAAGGAGATACAAAGCCAGATACATTATCCTGTTTATTTTTCTATTGATAAAGATGTTTTCCGTAAAGAGGAAGTGAGTACTGATTGGGATCAGGGCAGTTTGCGGTTAGATGAGATGGAAAAAGTATATGAGTTGATAAAAGAAACACAGCCTATTTTGGGGATAGATATCTGTGGGGAATGTGAAGAATGGACAAGTGCAGAAGAGATAGAGAAAAATAATAGAGCAAATAGAAAGATATGGGATATGTTATAAATTAGAATTTTTTATGCGAAGAGGAAAAGTTTTTATGGAATGGAAAAGTAAAATAAAAGATGAATGTTGTGCAGACGAATTAGAAGAAATGATAATCAATTATATTAAAGCTGGTTTTTGGTCAAATGATAAAATTTTAAGAGAATGTGAGCAATACATGAAAGATTTTTACCGCCATGAATGTGATAATATAACGAAAGATGATTTGCTTGAAATAATTGAAGCACTTCGTAAAGAGTTTCAAAATACAGGTAATCAAGAAAATTTCTTAAAATTAGATTTAGCTTTTCATTCTCTAATGAAATATGGGATTGTTGCATTACATTATGCTGGATATACTCAATCAGATGGATTTGAGGATTGTAATGAAGAGGCTATGTGGTTACATGAAAAAGGAGAAAAGGTTGTTGGCTGCTGCTTTTATACAGAACAGGATTTAGAACATATCTTACATGAAGATACTACTTTACTTTATATTTCCTTTGGTAATTATTTTGAAAAGCCAACCGCTGAAGAAGTCGGGCAGATAATCGTTGATGAGTTAAAAGCTAATGGATTTTGTATTCAGTGGGACAAAACTGCTGAAACAAAAATTGCAATTAAAAACTTCAAATGGGATAAATATTATACTGACAGCGAATAAGTTATAGATATATTACAGTTTACAGAATTATTAGATGGGTGAAAATTCAGTAATTCTATGTAAAAATATGCATTATATTTTAAGGTTTATGTAATGGGAATACTTTTTTGAAAAGGGAGTTAACGTATTTTGAAGCAGATAATTGCCTGTGATAAAATTAGAATGATAATTTAATAAGGAGAAGAAAATGATAAAGTACAGTTTTGAAGAAATAAAAAGATTTTTACAAATAAGTATAGAGGAAGGAATGGAAGCGGAACTTAGAATTTATTTATATGGAAAGGAATATATGATAATTATTTATGATGACCATTGTTCCTTTCAAAGGTGTGGTTATAGAGATGGAAGTGGAGAGCAAAATTATAATACACTTGATCAATTATATTCAGCAAAACAAGTAGATAATATTGTGCTTGCAAAAGATTGGAATAGTATAGAGAAACTTGAATGTATAGAATTTGATATACTTAATTTATGGTAAACTAATAAATTAAGCATATTAAACAAATATCTAGGATAGACAGACGTCTTATAGATTTGGATTTAAAGAAACCAGACAAAAAAAGTTGGAAAAAGAAAGACAGAATTTTAATGAATCCACGCTTCTATTAAACATAATAAATATTAAATTCAAAGTTTTTTACCATATATTAGTATTTTAATAAAATAAAAAATTTAAAGGTCTTTTATTTTTAGATAGTATGATTTTTAATTCTTTTAGAATAGTCAATAAACTAGCGAAGGCAAGAACCTATTCTAAAAGAAGCCCCTTGGAAGACGTCGGCACTTAATGAGTGAACCCATAAGGGTTCAACGAATTTAGTACCGTTACGTCTGGAACGGAGCGAAAGCGCGGCTTCGTTGGAATAGGTTTTTGCTGAAGCGAACCCTTCGCTAAAATGTTCTCTTTCTTTTTTTATATATTTCATAATCCTATTTTTTAAATTCAATTTTAAATGTAAGAAATATAAATAATATAATTTTTATTACAAAATTTATAAGTCAGAATTTATAAATTTTTAAATCCTTCTAAAAAGGAATGACAAAACGGTACAGAAATGAGGAAAAACATGAAATCTTTAGTAATAGCAGAAAAACCATCGGTTGCTCGTGATATCGCACGAGTTTTAAAATGTAATAAAAACATTAATGGTGCGATAGAGGGCAGTCAATATATCGTGACATGGGGGCTTGGACATCTTATCACATTAGCAGATCCAGAGGATTATGATAAAAAGTATAAGGACTGGAATATGGAAGATTTGCCAATGATGCCAGAAAAATTTAAGTTAGAAATTATCAAACAGACAGCAAAACAATTTCAAGCAGTAAAGGAGCAAATCCATAGAAAAGAAGTGAATCAAATTATTATCGCCACAGATGCTGGAAGAGAGGGGGAGTTAGTGGCGAGATTGATTTTAGAAAGGGCGGGAAACCATAAGCCTTTGAAGCGGCTTTGGATTTCGTCTGTTACAGATAAGGCAATAAGGGAAGGGTTTATGAATTTAAAGAATGGAGCGGAATATCAAAATTTATATGATGCGGCGATGTGTAGGGCAGAGGCTGACTGGCTGGTGGGAATCAATGCTACAAGAGCGTTGACTTGTAAATATAATGCACAGCTTTCTTGTGGTCGTGTTCAGACTCCTACGTTGGCAATTATAGCAAAAAGAGAGGAAGAAATCAAAAATTTTGTACCAAAACCTTATTATGGTCTGAATGTCAAAATAGGAAATATTTTATTTACTTGGCAGGATAGAAAAACAAAAAATGTCAGAACTTTTCAAAAAGATCAGATTCTTTCTTTATTAAAAAATCTAAAAGGGAAATCGGCTGTAATAGTGAATATAAAAAAGACACCTAAAAAATCATATGCCCCTCTTTTATATGATTTAACAGAATTACAGAGAGAGGCAAATAAGAGATTTAATTTTTCTGCAAAGGAAACTTTAAATTTGATGCAGCGTCTTTATGAAAATCATAAAGTTTTGACTTATCCTAGAACGGATTCTCGGTATTTGACTTCTGATATTGTGCCAACAATAAAGGAGCGTTTAAAGGCATGTGGGGTTGGACCATATCAGAAGTTAGCGGGGAAATTAGTCACACAGCCAATGAAAGAAAGTCCTTCTTATGTCAATAATCAAAAGGTATCAGATCATCATGCGATTATTCCAACAGAACAACATGTACAATTAGGTCATATGACTGCAGAAGAGAAAAAGATATATGATTTAGTGGTACGTCGTTTTTTATCTGTGCTCTATCCTCCATATGAATATGAAGAAACAAAAGTGACCATTGAGATAGAAAAAGAGATATTCAGTGCGACAGGAAGAACAGTAAAAAATTTAGGCTGGAAGGCTGTCTATGAAAAAGAAGAGCAAGAAGAGGAGGAAACAGAAGGGGTGCAAGAACTTCCAGAATGGAAGGAACAGGAATTATTAAAACCGATAGAACTCATCTTAACAGAAGGAAAAACAACGCCGCCAGCACATTTTAATGAAGCTACGCTATTATCTGCGATGGAAAATCCGACTGTATATATGGAAACAAAAGATAAGACAATGGAAAAAACATTAGGTGAAACGGGAGGTTTGGGGACAGTAGCGACTAGAGCGGATATCATAGAAAAACTTTTTTCCAGTTTTTTGTTAGAAAAGAGAGGAAAAGATATTTATCTCACTTCTAAAGCAAAACAGCTTTTAGAATTAGTGCCGCAAGATTTGAGAAAGCCAGAATTAACAGCAGATTGGGAGATGAAACTGTCAAAGATTGCGAGAGGAAATTTGAAAAGAACTATATTTATGAAGGATATTCGAGGATATGCGAATCAGTTGATAGAAGAGATAAAGACAGGAGAAGGACAATTTAGACATGATAATTTGACGAATACAAAATGCCCTGTTTGTGGAAAACGCATGTTAATGGTAAAGGGAAAAAATAGTGAAATGCTAATCTGTCAAGACAGAGCTTGTGCTCACAGAGAGGTGGTTTCACGAACCTCTAATGCTAGATGTCCTGTCTGCCATAAAAAATTAGAATTGCGTGGAAAAGAAGAGAACCAAATTTTTGTATGCAGTTGTGGGTATAAAGAAAAATTACAGGCATTTAAAGAGAGAAGAAAAAAAGAAGGAGCAGGTATCTCTAAAAAAGATATACAAAATTATTTAAACAAACAGAAGAAAGAGGCGAAACAGCCTGTCAATCAAGCATTTGCAGAAGCACTTGCAAAGTTGAATTTACAGGGAAATGATTTGCGAAAGGAATAAATCCATGTGGGAACAGATAAAAATAGATGTGAAAAATCATTGGCTTTCTTTTGTACTGCTTCTCGGAGCGATGGCAATATCACAATATTTTTTTCATTCTGTCTGTATATTCCAAATACTCTTTGGAATCCCATGCGCGGCTTGTGGAATGAGCAGAGCATTTCTTCTGTTATTGCAAGGGAGATGGATAGAGGCAATTAGAATGCATCCTTTACTTCCATTTGTGATAATAGGAATTATTTTCTATATTTTTTCTAAATATTTTGTAAAAAAGTATAGAAATTTAGTGGAAACCTATGGTATAATATTACTTATCGTGAGCATCATTCTTTATGTATATCGTATGAAGCTATATTTTCCTAATACAGCTCCTATGGTATACAGAGAGGATAATGGATTCGCTATTATATTATACTTATTAGGAGGGGAATGAAAATGGATAATAACTTAGACTATAACAAAAATGAAATGTCAGAACAAGAACGCCCATTGTCAATGGGTGAATGGTTAGTCACTTTATTGATTTTGACTTTCGTTCCATGCGTCAATATCGTAATGATGTTTGTATGGGGATTTGGAAATGGAAACGTCAATAGAAAACGCTTCTGTCAGGCATACTTAATCATTTGGGCGATTATGGTAGTTCTCATGATTATTCTTTATGGAACTGTTTTTAGCGCTTTAATGAAAGCGATGACTTATTATTAAAAAAGTAACTGATATAGGTGAGTGTATAAGGGACTGTCACAGAATAGACTTTTATTTTGTGATAGTTTCTTTTTCTATAAAATGGGTAACGAAACAGTTACAATAAATTTGGAAAAATTTATGGAAACAAATCCCTTTGTATCGTAGACTATCCAATTGAAATGGAGTAAAACCGCAAGCAAAGGGGAAAGAAAACAAAGAAATGGATGAGGTGAGAGCAAATGCGGTTGGCAAAGAAAATACGGCTGAAACCGACACCGAAACAGGAAATCTTATTCTGGAAAAGTGCAGGTGTTGCAAGATGGGCATACAACTATTTTCTTTCGGAACAGGAACGTGTATGGAAGGAATATTTGGCAAACGGGAAAACCGGTGCAAAATCCGTTCGTGAGGGAGCAGTCAGAAAGCATATCAACCATGTTCTGAAAAAGACGACGCACACATGGTTGTCCGAAGTTGGAAGTAATGTTATGAAACAGGCAGTCAAAGATGCCAATACGGCATATCAAGCCTATTTCAAGGGAATTTCGGAAAAGCCTTGTTATAAGTCCAAACACAAATCAAAACCATCTTTTTATGTGAACTATGAAAGTCTTTCCAGAAGAAATGGAGGGTTTCACGGAGAGAAGATCGGATTGGTGAAAACTTCTGAACCACTTCCGAAACTGCCGAAAGGAAAAAAATATTCCAATCCCCATATCTCTTTTGATGGAAAATACTGGTATTTATCTGTTGGATATGAAGTTTCCGAAAAAAAAAGGAAATTAACCGGGAAAAGTATCGGAATAGATTTAGGGATTAAAGAGTTAGCAATCTGTTCCAATGGAAAGACCTATCAAAATATCAATCATTCACAAAAAATCAGACGGATGGAAAAAATTCTGAAAAGGGAACAACATAAATTGTCCCGAAAACTGGAACAGAATCGTTGCGGGTATCAAACGGTGAGAAACAAAAGAGTTCCTGTCTTCCTCAAGCCACTTTCGGAATGCAGAAACTTTCAGAAACAAAAAAGAAGGATAAAATTACGGCACAGGAAACTTGCAAACATCAGAAACAACTACTTGCATCAGACGACAACAGAGATAGTGAAAACCAAGCCATCTCGTATCGTAATGGAAACATTGAATGTCAAAG
>CAJUHN010000208.1 GCA_910585935.1 uncultured Lachnospiraceae bacterium
AGGAAGTATTCCATAAGAAGCCCCTTGGAAGACGTTGGTACTTAATGAGCAGTTCTGTAAAGGACTGCGAATTTAGTACCATTACGTCTGGAACGGAGCGGGAGCGCGGCTTCGTTGGAATACTTCCTTCCCTGTGCGGAAACTCAGTCATACTTCAAACCCACTATGATAAGAACGATTTCCTATTCTCTTTTTTATTTCGCCAAAAGTTTCTTCTCTTCTTATTGCTTTTTCTAATATACCTATTATTTCTTTATATTCTTTTGCTGCTGTTTTCATCAATTCAAAAAGGGAATCTCTACTCTTTTTCTTTCTGTCCCACGGATTTGACCATTCTTTATGTGATAAATTAAAGATATCTTCTCTATTTTCTACCTCATCTGCCGTAATAATACTTGATAAAAATGAAAAACCAAAAATCTTTTTTTCTATTTTTTCTGTTCTCCTTTTCTTTTTCCCGTTTTTATCACAGAGCCATTTGCTTCCCATATAAAAAGTTGTGATTGACTTTTTTATCGTAAATCTTTTTAACTTTTTATGATAAGTTTTCGGAATAATAAAAGCCAATAATTCTGTCAATATATCTTGTTCCTTTTTTGTAATTTTTATCGCTCTGTAATTACGAAACACAGATGGTACTGTTTTTTTCCATCTTTTTAAAAGAAGAGTATCCATATTTCTCTCTAAACTCATATGTCTGCCATGATATTCTATAGGAGGTTTTTTTAAAGGATTATATTGTGTAATATCATAAATATAGGGATGGCAATTACAATCCAATAAATAATGTCCTAAAAATCCAGCTAAATAAGAATATAAAATTTCCTTCTCTTTTGTTTTTTCTATATTTCTGATATAAAAAATAAAATTTTCAAAAAATTCTCCTGTTCTCCTTTCATGTAAAACAGAACCCGGATTTATTCCCCATTCCAAAATAGAAGGTAAATAATAAAAAAAGACATCTGGTCCTTCTAACCCTAAATTATAGATATTTCTATATTTTTTAATCATTCGCTTTAATCTTGGCGTATCAGGTAATATTTTTTTATAAATATATTCTCCAAATAAATAGTGTGTTGTAAATCCTGGCATATTTTCCCTCATTCCTGCAATATTTTATTTTATCGCACAAATTTATTGTATTTCTTTTTATATTATTATTTGATATAAAACTTCTAATCGTTTTTATTCCTCTTCTTTTGCCCATCCATATGCATAACGTACTGCTTTATTCCAGCCGGAAATGCGTTTTTTTCTTTCCTCTTCTTCTATTTCTGGATAAAAGGTTTTGTCTATCTTCCAATTTTGTATTACTTCTTCTTTATTCTTCCAGTATCCTACTGCTAATCCTGCTAGATAGGCAGCGCCAAGTGCTGTTGTTTCAATACATTTTGGGCGATTTACTAAAACATGAATGAAATCTGCTTGTGTCTGTAATAAAAAATTATTGGCACTAGCTCCTCCATCCACTTTTAATGCACTCAATATAATTTTAGAATCTTCCTGCATCACTTGTAATACATCATTCACCTGATAAGCGATAGATTCTAATGTCGCTCGGATTAAGTGATATTTATTCACTCCTCTTGTAATGCCTACAATAGTTCCTCTAGCATAAGAATCCCAGTGAGGAGCTCCTAACCCAGTGAAAGCAGGAACTACATAACATCCATTTGTGTCCTTTACTTTACTCGCCATATACTCCGAATCCTGTGAAGACTCAATTATCTTTAATTCATCTCTCAACCATTGTATCGCCGCTCCTGCTACAAAAATAGAACCCTCTAACGCATAATTTATCTTTCCGTTTAATCCCCATGCAATCGTAGTGAGAAGTCCATTTTTAGAAAACACTGGCTGTTCTCCTGTATTCATGAGCAAAAAGCAACCTGTTCCATAAGTATTTTTAGCTTCCCCTGCCGTAAAGCAAGTCTGACCAAATAATGCTGCCTGTTGATCCCCTGCTGCTCCTGCAATCGGTATACTCCCTCCGAAAAAAGCGCTATCTGTTTCCCCATAAATACAGCTCGATTCTTTTACTTCAGGGAGCATACTTTTTGGAATATCTAATATTTTCAAAATTTCTTCATCCCACGTTAAATTTTTAATATGAAATAATAACGTTCTAGAGGCATTAGAATAATCTGTTACATGTACTCTTCCCTTTGTCAGTTTCCAAATCAGCCATGTTTCCACTGTTCCAAATAATAACTTTCCCTCTTTTGCCTTTTTTTTCGCCCCTTCAACATGTTCTAAAATCCACTTCACTTTGGTAGCAGAAAAATAAGCATCTAAAAAAAGCCCTGTCTTCTGCTGAAAAACTTCTGTATATCCTTTTTCCTTTAATCTATCACAATCACTAGCTGTTCTTCTGCATTGCCAAACAATAGCAGGATAAATTGGTTCTCCTGTCTGTTTATCCCATACAATAGTCGTTTCTCTTTGATTTGTGATACCAATAGCTTCTATATCCTTTGCCGATGCGCCTATTTTCTGCATCGCTTCCACTGCCACTCCAAGCTGTGTAGACCAAATCTCATTTGCATCTTGTTCTACCCAACCGGGCTTTGGAAAATATTGAGTAAATTCTTTCTGCGCTATACTACATATTTTTCCTTCATGATTAAATAAAATACAACGATTGCTCGTAGTCCCTGCATCTAATGCCATGATATACTTCTCCATACCCTCACCTTTCTCTTCCTAAAGTCTTTATTATCTTCTCAAATAGTGTATTTTTTCCATTTTATCATAAAATCTCAAATCTGTAATAAAAAAATCCATCATTATTTTGAAAAAATAGATCTGTCCCCCTTTTATTCTATAATTAAAAACTCTCTTTTCAAAAAGCAGAACCGCCAACCAACGAGCGAAGGCAAGGAAGTATTCCATAAGAAGCCCCTTGGAAGACGTCGGCACTTAATGAGTGAACCCTACTGGGTTCAACGAATTTAGTACCGCTACGTCTGGAACGGAGCGAAAGCGCGGCTTCGGTGGAATACTTCCTTGCCGTAGCGCCCCCTTTGACTTTCAAATAGCCTAAACTATAACCCCAAAATATCGAAAAGAAAAAAGTCATCAAGAAATGGAAAACTCACACAAAAGGGAAAAAAGCCCACAAAATAATTTGTGAACTTTTCTCTTTCATCTTATCATAAAAATTTTCTATCTTTTATAAAAATTATTCAGATATTCCCTTAAACCAAATACCACCCTACAAGCAAAACAGCCACTTGGCTAATTACTCATGGGAATAAAGAAACCCTTCTTCTAGCTACATAATTAACACCTTATACTCTAGATAAATACTCCCCTGTTCTGGTATCAATTTTAATTTTTTCTCCTTGTTCAATAAATAAAGGCACATATACAGTAGCTCCTGTTTCCACTACTGCTGGTTTACTAGCTCCTGTCGCTGTATCACCTTTAAATCCCGGCTCTGTATCTGTGATCTCTAACTCTACAAATAAAGGAGGTTCTACTGCAAATACGTTTCCATTATAAGAACATACCTTTACCATTTCATTTTCCTTCACAAATTTTAAAGAATCTCCAATATCATCAGAATTCAATGCGATTTGTTCATAGGTATTCACATCCATAAAATGATACAATTCTCCATCGGAATAAAGATATTGCATATCATTTCTATCAATACGAGCCTGTGGAAATTTTTCAGTAGGGCGGAAACTTCTTTCTACCACACCTCCATTAATAATATTCTTTAATTTTGTTCTAACAAAAGCTGCACCTTTTCCCGGTTTTACATGTTGAAATTCTACAATTTGAAATACATTTCCTTCTATTTCGACTGTAATACCATTTCTAAATTCACCTGCTTGAATCATACTTGATCATTGCTACTAAAAACATAGATACATGTATATCATTCCCGACTAACTATCGGTAATCCCTATAAAAACTTTCCTTTGCTATTTTATAAGTTTTTTAGTAGCGTTCTCCTTTCTCTTTATTTTTTTATTTTGCCTTTGGTTCTCTAGATTTCACCATTGACCAACTATTACTCACAAGGTTCTATCCTATTATTCATCAAACTTTTCAACTGATATAGAATAGATTTTTGTTCACCTTAGAATTTCTTTCTATAGTGTATAATAAAACTATCTTTTTTTCAACTATTTTTTTCTTTATCTCCCAAAATCTGTATCCTCTTCTAATGATTTTTCTATCTCATTTACCACTGTTTTTATATTTTTTCCATCTGTCTGGATACAAAAATCCGCCAGCCTTTGATAGATAGGATCTCTTATTCTTAACATTTCTTCTATTTTCTTTTCTTTTTCTTCCCCCATAAGTAAAGGACGACTTTTATCTTCTCTCAAACGCTCTAAAATCGTTTCTTTTTTCACCACCAAATAAAAAATAACTCCGATTTTTTTTAAAAGCTCTTGATTTTCCACTTTCATAGGCAGTCCGCCGCCAGTAGCGATCACCTGCTTTTGTTTCTGTTCTTTTAATTCTTCTAGCATGTCCGTTTCTAATCCCCTAAAATACTCCTCTCCCTCTTGCCGGAATATTTCTGAGATTTTTCTTCCCTGTTTTTCTTCAATGCCTATATCTGTATCGAAAAAAGGAATCTGTTTTTTTTCAGCCAAAATCTTTCCAATCGTAGATTTACCTGCCCCCATATAACCAATGAGAATAATTGATTTCATTTCTTTATAAACTCCTCTTCCAACAAATTATAAACCCATTCCGCAATTTCTTCTTTTACCTTTTGTTCTGTCCATAATTCAAAAGCTATGATCGCTTGATATAATAACATCTTTAATCCATTTGCCGTTTTTACATTCGCTTTTTTCGCATTTTTCATAAACTTTGTTTCTGTTGGATTAAATACAATATCATATGCACCTGAAAGTTTCTGATAAAAATCTTCCTCTTCTATAATCGCTTGTTCTATATTTGGATACATACCCACACTTGTTGTTTGAATAGCCAGATATTCTTTTTGTGGAAGTTTTTTATATTCTTCACATTTCATCGGTATGACAAATTCTCTTTGGAAATTTTTATTCGTTTCTTGGGCTACTTTTTTAGCTCTTTCTTCTGTTCGATTTAATACATACACTCTTTTTACTTCTTCTAAGCCGCAAAGATGTAATACTGCTTTTGCTGCGCCTCCTGCTCCTAATACAATAACTTCCTTCCCTTTTATAAAAAATCCGTCCGATTCTAAAGCTTTTTTTAATCCTAGATAATCGGTATTATATCCCTTATACCCCTCTTCTATTCGCACTAACGTATTTACTGCCCCAATCTTTTTGGCATTTTCATCTATCTCTAATAAACTATCCATCACCTTTTCTTTATATGGAACAGAAACATTTAACCCTAAAATATTTAAAGCATATGCCCCCTGTACTGCCATTTTTATTCCTTCTTGTCCTACCTTAAAAGGCACATAAACCATATCTATCTCTAACTTCTCTGTCAAGTGATTATGGATAAAAGGGGATAATGTGTGTTCTATTGGATTCGCCAACAACCCACATACTCTGCTCCTCCCATCAACTTCTCTCATTTTTTCTCTCCTTTTTCTATCTTCTTTTGTTTTTCACATTCTTTTCGATAAAAATATAAAACAATCTTTTCCAAATATCTTTTTAAAACAATCTGTATTTCTTCTTTTGGATGGATAGGCTTTACCAAAATAGTTCTGATATTCGCCCGATTAGCTCCATAAATATCTGTAAATAATTGATCTCCAACAAAAATAGTATTAGAAATATCTGTTTCTAATAATCCCATCGCATGATAATAATTTCTTACTGCTGGCTTATGTGCATTCTCAATAAAAGAAGCCCCTACTACATCTGCAAATCCCTTTACACGTTCTATTTGATTATTAGAAATCAAACACGTTTTTAGCCCTATCTGTTTTAACTGACCAAAAAACTCCACTATCTTTTTATCTGCTGGCGCTCCATGAGGAACTAAAGTATTATCAATGTCAAATAAAACCCCTCGATATCCCTGTTGATAGAGTTTCAAAAAATCTATCTCATAAATAGAAGCGAAATACTCTTTTGGATAAAAGCGTTGAAACATTTTTTCCTCCTTATTTTTAAAAACTTTCTGGCTCGTTCTCTTTTTCTACCCCTTCTCCTTTCTTTTCCTCTTCTCTATCCATCAATTTTTTCAGTTCATCCATAAAGGTACTTACATCTTTAAACTCTCGATAAACAGACGCAAAACGGACATATGCCACAGAATCAAAATCCTTTAACTTATCCATCACAATTTCCCCTATCTTAGAACTAGATATTTCCTTTTCTCCCATCCGAAAGATAACATTTTCTATGTCATCTATAATCTCATTAATCTGATTGATTGTGACAGGACGTTTATGACAAGACCGCACAATGCCCGCTTCTATTTTTTCACGTTCATAGGGTTCTAAATTCTTATCTTTTTTAATCACCATAAGAGGAATCGTTTCTATCTTTTCATAAGTGGTAAATCTCTTTCCACATTCATCACACTGCCGACGCCTGCGAATAGAAAAATTATCCTCTGCTGGTCTAGAATCAATCACCTTTGTATTTTCTTTATTACAAAAAGGGCATTTCATATGTTTTCCTCCTTTTTTTCTATCTTCTGTCTAAAATCTTACTTTATTATAAAAAAACCTGAGCCAAAATGCAAGTTAATACTTGCATTTTACGTAAACATCTTCAATTTTTACATTCACTAATATAATATCATCTCCGATTTTTCTCACACAGCCAAACGGAATCACATATTCCATTTCTCTTCCTAATATTCCACATAACTTTCCCGGTCCGGGTATGATGAGTGCAATAATACATCCAGATACTGCATCAAATTCAATATCCACCACACATCCTATAATTTTACAATCCTTTTCATTAATCACTTCTTTTTGCCTTAGATCATATACTCTCATAAAATACCTCATAGATCTTTTTACTATATTATACTTATCTTTTATCCTTTATGCAAAAAAACATTTCATATTTTACTTCAATTAGTCTTTTGGTAGATTCAGCTAAAATCTATAT
>CAJUHN010000209.1 GCA_910585935.1 uncultured Lachnospiraceae bacterium
AAGACGTCGGCACTTAATGAGCGAACCCACAAGGGTTCGGCGAATTTAGTACCGCGTAGTCTTACACGGAGCGAAAGCGCGGCTTCGTTGGAATAACTTCCTGCCTGAGCGAATCTTAATAAACCTTAGCAAACCTTTCTTTATCTCTAAAACTATAAAAATCTTTTTTATTACAAAATCAAAAAAATATAACATATTTTAATGTAAAAAAACAGTCCAGAAATAGCCTGCCTCTATTCCTGAACTGTTTTTATTTTCACCGTTCCTGTTATTAATATACTCCTAATTTATAAAGAAGCTCCCACTCATCACTTCACTTCTTTTTCTGCTCTATTCTAGATTATTTTTCCCCTCTGTGTTCCTTTTTATTTTTTCTTATTTATTGGTTTTTTAGGCTGATATGCACCATATTCAGAAGCCTTTCCATCTGCACGCACAGCAGCATTTGCAAATATCTTTGCCAATATTTTTAATCCCTCTTTTTTCATATTTCACCTCCTATTTTGATTCCATCATTAATACCAAAACTGCTAAAAACGACATTGTTAATACTGCCTGATAAGAGAATTGACCGAAAATTCGGAATATACTACAGATAATCACCCAACCCACATATACTTCAAAACTTTTCTTGCGAAACTTTTTTCTTTCTTCTTCCATAAAAGGGCGATTCTCATGTTCTATCGGAGCTTTTTTATAAATAGCCATCCCCAATAAAAAAATACTTCCCACTGATAAAAATGTTAATATACTAACTTTTTCTAAAAAATGCCCCAATAAAATACAAATACTGCAAGTACATCCAAAGATAAAAAAACACTTATGATAGGAATTAGCATGATACCCACCACAAAAAATACGTAAACTTATAAAAGAAAGATAAAATATAGCCGATTGTATAACAGACTTGAAAATTATTCCGATTGTTAGAACAATGATAAAGTTAATGATATTAGCTAATGTAATTTGACAACCGTATTCATATACCTCTACATCCTCTTGTGTTATGATTTTTTCATGTAGTAATACTCTAATAATACGTTTTGTTATTTGAATTAACATCTTTCATTCTCCAAGTAAATAAACAGCATATCTATCTTATACATTATTTTTAAACCTTTTTCAATATCTATATCATAAAAAGACAATATACAACATAAACGGACACTTTTTTTAATTTCTAATCTGTTTTAAATAGACTTTTTGAATAAACTTTCCACTTTCTTCTTTATATTGATAAATTCCATCATATTTTTCTACAATCTGTTTTACACTTTTCAATCCATATCCATGATGTATTTTATCCTCTTTTGTAGTTTCCAGATTAGGATTTTTCTTTATGCTCCCTTGCAAAACACTATTAGATAATAGAATTTCTAGATAATTTTTATTATTTTGAATGAAAAGATGTATTTTTCTTTTTCCTTTCACTTTATTTGCAGCTTCTACAGCATTATTCAGAATATTGGTCAATAAAATTCCTAACTCCATTTCTTCTATTCCGCAAAAATTTCCTCCAATCTGATAAGTAAATTCAATCTCTTTCTCATAACAGTTCTGAACAATTTTAGAAAGTACAACATTGATTCCTTTCTGTTCTGTAAAATCTCCTACCCATGCATAGTGCTTTAAACTGCCATCCAGTTTTTCCAAATATTTTATCGCTTCTTCAAACTCCGCTTCCTTCATCATATAATGAATATTAGTAAAATGCGATTTTATATCATGACGGAATATACGAAATTCTTCATTCATTTTAGTCATATCATTGAGGTATTTCTCTTGTTCTTTTATATATGTTTGTAAATATTCCTGTTGCAGTTTTATTTTATTATAAGCTGATAACTTATGAAAAAAGTAGTATGTTCCGACTATTATTCCAATAAAACCACATAAAAGTAATATTACTGTATAATGTCTTCTTATATTCTCCTCTGAACTTGTTTGTAATTCAATAGAAAAGAAAGCGATCACCATAATATACAATAAAACAAAAATGCAAATAACGGCAATACTTTCTTGTTTTTTCAAATATAAAATATCCTTTTTTCTAAATAAAATAATCAATCTGGAAAAAATGTATTTAAGGATGGCTACTGTTATGACAATATAAACTCGAACGAAATCGTCATTGCTCATGATATCTATAATCTCCTGATTAAAAATTAATCGGAATACACAAAAAGTTCCAAAACTGGTTATTAATAAAACAATATTCCAAATAATAGATATTAATGCTTTTTCAAACCAATGACCATTTAATGCAAAAAAGGCATATAAAAATAAAATCAGTGAATAAATAATTCCAGAGATTCCTTCAAATGTTGCAAAACTGTCAAGTATTGTCACACAGATAAAATAAATAAAACAAGCTGAACAAAAAAATAATATTTCTTTCCATCCTTTATACTTTTCGCCAAAATAGTCTTTCATAAAACTAATTCCTATGATAGAACTAACTGCATTCATAATTAAATCTATCGTTTTATAAAATATCATATGATTCTCCTGCAAATAATAAATTTTTTACATTCTGTCTTCTCATTTTACTTAAAGGTAATGAAAGTTTATTTGTCAAAATAACATTCTTACTATCTACAGAAAAAATATATCTTCTATTTACCAAGTAATTTTTATGTATTCTTATGAATCCAAATTGTGTGAACTCTATTTCTAATTTCTTTAGACTTCCATAAATATTGAAATCTTCACTCACTGCTTTTACTGTTATCTCATGTAGATTACATTCCATGAAAATTATATCTTTTACTTTTACGACTTTTTTATTCGCTCCTGTCTGAAACTCATAATAGATATCTTCTTCTGCTATCTTACTCATAAATTTCATAATAGCCTTAGGAAGCATCTCTTTTAAATCACTTTTTCTGATAAACCATAATGGCTCATATTCATAAGATTCAAATACTTTACTTTCATAATTAGAAATAAAAATAATCATCGTGCTAACAAATTTTCTTCTTATTTCTTGTGCTACTTGAAACCCATCTTTGTTTGGCATTTCAATATCTAAAAATAAAAGATTATATTTCTCCTCATTCATTTGTTCTAATAATTTTCTTGATTCTGTATATTTATCACATTGATAGGCTACCCTTTGTTCCTTCATAACTTTTTCAATTTCATTTGTCATCTCTTTCAACATAAATTCGTCATCATCACATATAGCTATTTGTATCATAAATTTTCTTCACCATCCTATGGCTAACTCTTCTAAAAGTTTCCGTATAAAATAAGTGTATACCCCTATCATAAAAAAATCAATTCTTTACTTTTTACAATTCTTAATAAAATTTTAATCGAACTATTCAACCTATTTCACGTTAAATACCTTTCTGTTTTCTATGAATTAGGCGAAAATGCACACGATAAAACCAGATTCATGAAACTTTTTAATGATGATTATATAGAAATAGAAAAAAATATGTTACTAAATCCTCTATTCTACAATCAAAGAAATAAACGAAATATTAAATAAATTTAGATTTGTTTAAGATATATAATATAATTCAATAAAAACTTGAATTTTCTTAAGAATCATTTCAAACATTATAACATATGTTTAAATTTATAGATTGTTCTATATTTTAAATAATACAAAATCAAAAACCTTTTTCTATTCCTCGCTGACATAATCCACCCTCTAAGATTATGTCAGTGTTTTTCTATAATTTCAATAATAAAATAATATTTCTTTCATCTTTTCTTTATTTTATGTTTCTATACTGATAATCAAACCTTTCACATTATCCTCAGCTTTTAAACCCAAATATCAGAGTCCTCCCTTATTTTCTTTTTATATTTATACAATCCATGTACTTTATAAGAAAAGCTGTCAATGATGGAAAGTAAATCTTCCACTGTTTCCTGTTCAGAAGACATTTTTTCATTATAAGCAATCATAATTTCTACGCCATTTTCTCTTAAAAATCTTTCAAACCATTCATAACCAAAACGAATAAATCTATCTTTACTGGTGATGAGGATAGTTTTTACTAATCCATTTCTACACTCTTGAATTAGTCTATTCCATTTCTTCCTTTCATAGTCCAAATCACCACCAATTTCCTCCAAAATTTCATCAATTACAATTCCTTTTTCTTGTGCATACTGCTTTAAAATCTCTACCTGCTTAGATAATTCTGCCTTCCGTTGATTATTAGAAACTCTCACATAAATAACATTTTTTCCCTTTTTAGGACATCCATTTCCCATATATTGCACATATTGTATATAAGTATAATAACGTCTATTTGTGGGAGAGCGATATGCCTTCAATTTCCCTTCTTTATCCCAACGCTGTAATGTTTTTACAGATATCCCTATCATAGCTGCAAATTCCTTTGGTTTATATATACTCATTAAAAGTTCCTCCTTATAAATTCTTTTCTATTTGTAAGCATATTATCCTAATGTATAATCATAAAAGTGAACTTTTTTAAACACTCTGAAAAAATCATATTTTCTTAAATTATACATGGATTTTTGCATAAAGTATAGTAAAATTTATAAAAAATTATAAGCCTTTGTTGAATTTTTATATATGCAAAAAAGTTCACCTTTTAGCACAAAATCTTCATTTCAAAGAAACTCTAGTATAAAATAATTCCTTTATTTACAAACTTTTCATGACTAAAACTCAGAAATATCTGTTAAACATATAACTTTTATTTCTCTTATTTTTGAGCTGTTATAACCCAAAGTTCTAATATATCTTCTTCCTCTTTTCTTGTCATTGTATAAAAGTTTATATTCTTAAACCCTATCTTTTCCAATATTTTTATCTGCTCCTCTTTCTGAAAAAAATGTATTGTACCTCTATCTTTTAATAACCCTCTTTTTAAATCCTTATAAGTATCCTCTTCTATTTTAATTCCACTGTCCCAGCCTGTTGTACTTTTCGTCGCCCCTGTGGAAAAAATTTTTCCCCCTGGGAGTAAAAGTTTATATACCTTTTGATAAATGCTTATAATATTAGAAAGAGTACTTAATGATATCACAAAACCATCTATAATACAGTCAAAATAATTTTCTGGATAAGAAACTTCTAAAGCATCTGCTACTTGAAATTTTGCATTCAGATTTTCCTTTTTTAAATAGGATTTTGCTTTATTTACCGCTGTTTTAGAACCATCAAAAGCATATGTATCAAAACCTTCCCTTGCCAAAAACCATGTATTTGCACCCGCTCCGCAGCCAAAGTCTAAAATCTTTACTTTATCTCTGTCCTGATTATAATAATTTCTGGCAACAAATCTTATTACTTCTTCTGATGGATACCTCCCCCATTCTTTATTTTTATGAATGTCTTCCCATATTTCATCAAATGTCTTTTTCATTTTTTTCTCCTTTATTTATAATAGATTTATTCTATTATTAATTACTTGTTATGCAATAAACTCTACTTTTTTGCACACAAAAAAAATAGTATAAATTCACAAATTTTACTATACTTTAATAAAAAATATGTGTATAATTTAAAATAATATTCTATTGTTATACTGTCTTATATTTGTAGACCTTTTTATCCTCTTCTCCTTGGTTTCCATAAATTTACAGTTTTTCTTTTTTCCTTATCTTGACAGATTCCCATTTATTTGATATTATAAAAACAATAATAATTATTATTTTTATAATTAGAAAGAGATAGGTGTAAATTATGAAAACTTTAAAGTATAGCCGACAGCGTGAAGCGATTAAAAATTTTCTGAGCTGTCGCAGCGACCACCCCACCGCTGATATAGTATATAGAAATATTAAAGAAGATTTTCCTAATATCAGTTTAGGAACTGTATATCGAAATCTTTCTTTATTAGCAGACAGAGGCGAAATATTAAAATTATCTTGTGGAGATAATGCAGATCGCTTCGATGCTCGTATAACTCCTCATTATCATTTTTCCTGTTGTGAATGTGGAATGATTACAGATTTAGAATTATCCGATATGGAACAAATCAATCAATTAGCCGCTTCCCAATTCAACGGAAAAATTTACGGACATAGCCTTTATTTTTACGGAGTATGTGAAACTTGTGCAAAAAAAGTTCAAAAAACTTCTTGACATAAATTATTGTTTATGATATTATAAAACAGTAATAATTATTGTTATTAATTTTAGAGATAAATTTAAGACTTTATATAAGAAAAGGAGATTATAAATATGAAAAAATTTGTTTGTACTGTTTGTGGTTATGTTTTTGAAGGAGAAGCTGCTCCAGAAGTATGTCCTATCTGTAAAGCACCTGCTTCTAAATTCAAAGAACAAGCTGGTGAATTATCTTGGGCTGCTGAACATGTAGTTGGTGTTGCTCAGGGCTGTAGTGAAGATATCTTAAAAGATTTAAGAGCTAACTTTGAAGGTGAATGTTCTGAAGTCGGTATGTATTTAGCTATGGCTAGAGTTGCTCATAGAGAAGGTTATCCAGAAATCGGTCTTTATTATGAAAAAGCTGCTTATGAAGAAGCTGAACACGCTGCTAAATTCGCAGAATTACTTGGTGAAGTTGTAACCGACAGCACAAAGAAAAATCTTCAGATGAGAGTAGATGCTGAAAACGGTGCTACTGCTGGAAAATTTGATCTCGCAAAACGTGCAAAAGCTGCTAACTTAGATGCAATTCATGACACCGTTCATGAAATGGCAAGAGATGAGGCAAGACACGGAAAAGCGTTTGAAGGATTATTAAAGAGATACTTTAACTAATCAAAAAAACACTATACACTATATTTTAACAATAAGGGAATGAATCAGAAATGGTTTGTTCCCTTTTTGATTGTTCTTTTGTTGTTCTTCATTTAAAATCGTACTAAAGGAGATAGAAAACATACGCCTAATATTAGCAAGACTTACCACTAATAGGTGATTACAAAATTCATAGTTATTGTTCTATTTACTGAAAAGTCAAAAGGGGACGCTACGGCAAGGAAGTATTCCAGCGAAGCCGCGCTCTCGCTCCGTTCCAGACGTAATGGTACTAAATTCGCAGCCCCGCTTCTCGCGGAAC
>CAJUHN010000210.1 GCA_910585935.1 uncultured Lachnospiraceae bacterium
GCGGAACTGCTTATTAAGTACCAACGTCTTCCAAGGGGCTTCTTTTGGAATAGGTGTTTGCCGTCGCTGCTTTTTTGGCTTTTCTGGGAATCAAATTGTAGAGTTTACATTTGTTATAAATGGGTTTGTTTATGGAGGGTTTTATAATGAGGTTTGTGATTTAGGAGTTTTTGCCGATATAGAAGATGTATGGTTGTTTGTATTACTTTCTAATACAGAAGAAAAAACTCTAAGAAACATTTTATTTCAAGAACAGTTTTTCTATGGCAAGTGATATAAACGATGTCAATAAGAACGGTATTAGAATTTGGAGGAGGGATATTGTGAAGATAACATTGAAAAAATTACAGAGCAAAATAAACAGGAGTGTATTGCATTGAAAGTAAAACCTGCCCAATCGGAATATATAGCTTCAAATGAAGATTCCTTAAAGGAAGCACAGGAGAATGAAGGTGTTGCAAGACCATTTGCAATTTATGCAGATGATAAAATGATAGGATTTACAATGTTTGCTTGGGATGAAGATAATGAAGATCAAGAAGATAAATATTGGCTATGGAGATTTATGATTGACAAATCATTACAAGGAAATGGTTATGGATATTCCGCATTAAAAGAGATTATTCAATATTTCAAGGATAATGGCGCAGATATTATTACATTATCAACGAAACCAAGCAATAAAAAAGCATTATCCCTTTACCATCAATTTGACTTTAAGGAAAATGGAGAGATGAATGATGAAGAAATCATTTTGAAATTATATTTATAATTTCCAGCTTGTATAAGTGTTACATAAGTTATTCTAAATAAAGGAGTCCAGCTTCTTATCCTGATATCTTTCTATCTCTATGTCAACATCTTGAACATATCTGAATACTGGGATAGTACCTATCTATGACACACAATCTTCTGATTCTACTAATTCAGTGTTTTTAATAACCATCATATTCAAAATAAGTGTTATTTGATTAAGATTTGTATTTTCAATTACATTAACTTTTATGTTTATTTATAAATACAGGATATCTTACTATTTGGTTTCTTTTGATGTTTGTTATTTTGGTTTTCTTTTTTCTAAACAGATATCTTTATGATATCGCATTTGATAAACAACTCTAATTTTTTTAGCTTCCCTAGAATAGCCACAACCTAGCGAAGGAAAGGAAGTATTCCAAAAGAAACCCCTTGGAAGACGTTGGCACTTAATGAGCGAACCTGCCAAGGTTCAGCGAATTTAGTACCACTACGTCTGGAACGGAGCGAAAGCGCGGTTTCGTTGGAATACTTCCTTTCCGTAGCGAACCTCTGCCTCAAGTGTTCTAAGCAGTCTTTTGGTGTATTTAACCTAAATATTACATTATAAACAATAGAAATTACTTTTCACAACAAGTAAATTAAATTATAAATAGAATGGTCGATAAATGTTATATAAAAAGAATCCAAAAACAGGAGGAAAAGAATATGATGATAAATAACATTGGACAGATGTCTATCTTCGGAAAAGAAGGATTTTCTACAAATTATACCAGCCAGAATCAGACAGTGGCAAATAAAGATGCGAATGTTGGAAAATTACAGAAAAATGGTACTATTTTCGTTGGAGATATGATGACAAGACAGGACGAGATAGCGGCTAAGAGAGTGAAAGCGGATAAAGATTGTATCAAAGAAATATTATCTACTTTTACTAATCAAATGGAGCTGGATAAACAGATAGAAGATCAAACAGCAGAAGTGGAAAATTTAAGAGGGGATATAAAGGCTGTAAATGATGAAATCGCTAAAATTGATAAGGCAGAACAGCAATGGAAAGAGGAAAATGGGATTACAGATGACAGTCAAGAACAAAAAGATTTGGATTTAATCCGAAAGCAAAATAAATTTTTGGCTGGAGAAGGGGAAGCACTGACAGAGGAAGAGAATGAGCGGCTGCGTAATATGGGAGAACTCACGGATTATCAGAAGATGGCATTGAGCAATGATGGAGTGAGAGAAAAATATCAAGATGATATTAATGAAATGGAGAAAAAGATAAAAGGACTTAATCAGAGTGTAACAACACAGAAATTAGAGGAATTAAAACATTCTCCTATGTTAAAAACTATGAAAGAGGTAGAAAAGATACAAGAGAATCTGAGTAAAGAGATTATGGGAGAACTCAAAAAAGATATGATAGACCATATTGATGAAACTCAGGAAGAAGAAGAGGAAAAAGCAGAAGAAGTACAGGAAAAGAAGGAAGAAGAGGAGGAGAAAACAGAAAGCAAGAAACAGGAAGAAGAGGTTGTGAATCCAGAGATACAGAAAGTCATAATAGAAAAGAAGAGCGATATAGAAGAAGAGCTGAAAAATATTATGAATCGTCTGCCAAGCGAAGACTTAAAGGGACTTTCAGTAGATGTAGGAGTGTAAAATTATAAAATCGGAAAAACAAAAACACCGAAATTGTCCGCTTATGCAGCTTTTCGGTGTTTTTTGCTGTTTGATTTTATGTGTAAGAGATAAAATCATATGTTTTTTTACTCGTCTAAATGTTTTTCAAAATTTCCTGAAATGGAAACTTTATTAAAATTAATGATGAAAGCATGAGGGTCTTTTTCATCACATACTCTTCTTAAAAAATCAAATTCATATTTGGAAACAGCAGTGATCAAAACATTCACATCTTGTTTGGTATAAGCTCCTATTCCTTTTAATAGAGTAGCACTGCGGTTTAGTTCTTTTAAAATAGCATCTTGTATCTGATTAGACTTGGTGAAAATGATAGCTGTAGTCATAATATTCTGAGAGTGTACTCTATCTGTAACATTACTCATAAATACAGAGTAGATGATAGAATAAATGGCAGTAGAGATATTAAATAATACAGCACATACAGCATAGAGGCAGAAATTAATGATAGTATTTAATTTTCCTACGCTGAAACTTTTCATCTTTTTGGTGAGATAGACTCCTAAAATATCAGTGCCTCCGCTGCAGCCGCCAGCTTTTAAAGTAAGACCTGCTCCAAAGCCACATAAAATAGCTCCTGTCAGACAAGCAGCAAGAACATCATCTAAGATAGGAACAGTTGGTATAGGCAATAATGTCATCATCAATGTTTGAATACCAACTGCCATAACAGTTTTTACAAAAAACCTTCTACTGATTTCTTTATAGGCTAAAAATAATAGAGGAACATTGATTAAGAAATAAATAATACCCGATATATCAATAAATCCGGGAAAATGTATGTGACAATATTCAACTAAAATGCTTCGGATAACCTGAGAAATTCCGACAACTCCGCCGCTATAAAGACTGACAGGAACGATAAAAAAGTTAACTCCCATTGAATATAGAACAGCTCCTGCTAAGACCATTCCATATTTATTCATTTGTTCTTTTAGATATTGTTTTTTTATTTCGTGTTCTCCCATAAAAACCCTCTTTTATAAAATTTTTATTCCCACTAAGTGCGATAGCGGTCTTATACTATCTTAACTATAGTATGAGAAAATCACTCTGTCAACTGCTATTTTGTTTAAACATAATAAGAAAATATGACTTTGTTAAAGATTTAATTATTTGGTGTTCCATTTTAAGGATAAATAAGGTATAATAATATTCGATAAGAAATTAATTCATCAAGAATAAAATAAGGAGGAACATTTATGTTAGTATCAGCAAAGGAAATGTTGCAAAAGGCAAAAGCAGGAAAGTATGCTGTTGGTCAGTTCAATATCAACAATTTAGAGTGGACAAAGGCTATTCTAGCAACGGCACAAGAATTAAATTCTCCAGTTATTTTAGGTGTATCAGAAGGCGCTGGAAAATATATGACAGGTTATAAGACAGTAGTGGGAATGGTAAAGGGTATGTTAGAGGAGATGAATATCACTGTTCCTGTAGCATTACACTTAGATCATGGCAGTTATGAAGGATGCTTGAAATGTGTAGAAGCAGGATTTTCTTCTATTATGTTTGACGGCTCTCATTATCCTATTGAGGAAAATATCGCAAAGACAACAGAATTAGTAAAGATCTGTGAAGAAAAAGGATTATCTTTGGAAGCAGAAGTTGGCTCTATTGGTGGTGAGGAAGATGGCGTTGTCGGTGCTGGTGAAGTGGCAGATCCGAAAGAATGTAAGTCTATTGCAGATCTCGGTGTAACCATGTTAGCAGCAGGAATCGGAAATATTCATGGAAAATATCCAGCTAATTGGAAGGGACTCAGCTTTGAAACATTAGAAGAAATCAGCAAATTGACTGGTGATATGCCTTTAGTATTACATGGCGGTACAGGAATTCCAGAGGATATGATTAAAAAGGCAATTTCTTTAGGAGTTGCAAAGATCAACGTGAATACAGAATGTCAACTGTCTTTTGCACAAGCTACTCGTGAATATATTGAAGCTGGTAAAGACCAACAGGGAAAGGGATTTGACCCTAGAAAATTATTAGCTCCAGGTGCAGAGGCAATTAAACAGACAGTAAAAGAAAAAATGGAATTATTTGGTTCTGTAAATAAGGCATGAAAATATAAGAAGTATTAAAAAAAATACTTGCATTTTTCTAAAATATGAGTTATCTTATTTTCAGAAAGAATGTATGTTGAACGAAGGTGTTCTAATAGCTTGCTATAAGAACGCCTTTTTTTATAAAAGAATTTGCTATTTCTTTTTATTAGAAAGCGAATTGTAAAGTATGAAATCAGATCGGAACAGCATACATGAATATATCAAATTAATGGAGAGGATTAAAGTTATGAGCGAGAATCTAAATGTAGAAGAGATATTTGCAGAAAATGTGTTTACTGTTGCTAAAATGAAACAGCGTCTTCCTAAAAAAGTATTTGCAGAAGTAAAAAAAGTCATGGATAATGGAGGGGAATTATCTATTGAAATTGCAGATGTAGTGGCAAAAGCCATGAAAGATTGGGCGATTGAGAAAGGGGCTACTCATTATACTCATTGGTTTCAGCCATTGACTGGAATTACAGCTGAAAAACATGATGCTTTTGTAACACATCCAGATGCAGATGGCAGAATGTTAATGGAATTCTCAGGAAAAGAGCTGATTAAAGGAGAGCCAGATGCTTCTTCTTTTCCTTCTGGCGGACTGCGTGCGACATTTGAGGCAAGGGGCTATACTGCATGGGACTGTACTTCTCCGGCATTTTTAAAAGAAAGCTCAACAGGAGCGATTCTTTGTATTCCAACAGCTTTTTGCTCTTATAAAGGAGAGGCACTGGATAAGAAAACACCTCTGTTGCGTTCTATGGAAGCACTGAGTGAACAGGCATTGAGAATTGTACGCTTATTTGGCAATAAAGAAGCCAAAAAGGTGATCGCTTCTGTAGGAGCAGAACAAGAGTATTTTTTAGTAGATAGAGAGAAATATTTACAGAGAAAAGACTTAATCTATGCTGGACGCACTTTATTTGGAGCGCTGCCTCCCAAGGGACAAGAGATGGAAGATCATTATTTTGGCGTGATCAGGGAGAGAATCGGGATATTTATGAAGGACTTAAATATTGAATTGTGGAAGTTGGGGGTGACTGCGAAAACACAACATAATGAAGTAGCACCAGCACAGCATGAATTAGCGCCGATTTACGAAACTGCTAATATCGCAGTAGATCATAACCAATTAGTGATGGAAACTATGAAAAGAGTAGCACAGCATCATGGAATGACATGTCTACTTCACGAAAAACCGTTTGATGGTGTAAATGGATCTGGAAAACATGATAACTGGTCTATTTGTACAGATAATGGTATCAATATGTTAGATCCCGGTGATACACCGAATGAAAATATTCAGTTTTTATTAGTTTTGGCTTGTATTATCAAAGCTGTTGATATTCATGGGGATCTGTTGCGTCAATCTGCTTCTGATGTGGGCAATGATCACCGTCTTGGAGCAAATGAAGCTCCGCCTGCTATTATCTCTATGTTTTTAGGAGAGCAGCTAGAAGATGTGGTAAAACAGTTAGTGGAAACAGGAGAGGCAAAAACTTGTAAAGATGGCGGAGTGCTAGAAACTGGTGTGAAGACATTGCCAGATTTGATGAAAGATGCTACAGATAGAAACCGCACTTCTCCATTTGCATTTACTGGAAATAAATTTGAATTTCGTATGGTAGGTTCTGCTGATTCTATCGCCAGCCCTAATACTACTTTAAATTCGATTGTAGCAGAAGCATTTTGTGAGGCAGCAGATGTATTAGAAAAGGCAGAAGATTTTGATATGGCAGTGCATGATTTGATCAAAGAATATTTGAGCAAACATCAGAGAATTATTTTTAATGGGAATGGATATTCTGAGGAATGGGTAAAAGAGGCAGAGAGAAGAGGACTGCCAAATATCAAGTCTATGGTGGATGCAGTAGAAACTTTGACTACAGAAAAATCTATTAAGTTATTTGAGAAATTTGGAATTTTCACAAAGGCAGAGTTAGAATCTAGAGAAGAGGTTTTATATGAAACATATACAAAAACAATTAATATAGAAGCATTAACTATGATTGATATGGCGACAAAACAGATTATTCCGGCAGTTATTAAATATACTACTACATTGGCAAATTCTCTGTCTTCTGTAAGGGCAGCTTGTGAGATAGCAGATGTGAGTGCGCAGTCTGAGTTATTGGTAGAAGTGTCAGCGTTGTTAGCGGAGAGTAAAAAGGCGTTGAAGGAGTTACAGAGGGTTACACCACAGGCGGCAGCAAAGAAAAATGCGAAGGAGATGGCATTTGCTTATAAAGATATTGTAGTGCCTGCGATGGAGGCTTTAAGAAAGCCAGTGGATAAATTAGAGATGCTGGTAGATAAAGAAGCATGGCCGATGCCTTCTTATGGAGATTTGATATTTGAGGTCTAGGATAGAATAGGAATAATTGTGGAGTGGGGGTTTTGGAGAGGAGATAAAGAGAGGCAAAAGGGGTGACAAAGGGTCGCTTAAGGCAAGGAAGTATTCCACCGAAGCCGCGCTTTCGCTCCGTTCCAGACGTAATGGTACTAAATTC
>CAJUHN010000211.1 GCA_910585935.1 uncultured Lachnospiraceae bacterium
CGGCAAGGAAGTATTCCAACGAAGCCGCGCTCTCGCTCCGTTCCAGACGTAGTGGATACTAAATTCGCAAATCTCGCTTCTTGCGAGTTTGCTCATTAAGTACCAACGTCTTCCAAGGGGCTTCTTTTGGAATACTTCCTTGCCTCCGCTAGTTCGTTGGCTGTTCTGCTTTTTGAAAAACGAGTATTACCATAATTTATAAAATCTTAGGAAGAAGATACACAGAAGTAACGCTCAAAAAGGTTTGTATTTATATGGTTTTTAGGGTTTTGCAATTCTAACTGAAAAATAATAAAATGAAAGGAGAGCTAAAATGCGTATCATATCATTATTAGAAGACCAAGCACAAATGATATATTTTAAATATCTAGTACACGATTTTCATAAAAAAGAAATAAAGCCATGGGAACATATCAAAAAACTTTTAGATAGGCAAAACTATCTATGTTTAGGTTTATTTGATGAAGAAAATACACTATTTGCCTATGCATTTTTTTGCACATCTCAAGATTCCTCTTGGCTTTTTTTAGATTACTACGCTGTTTGTACTGAATATCGTGGACAAGGATATGGTTCTATCTTTATAGAATTATTAAAAAAATATCTCACTAACAAAAATGGAATCTTAGCAGAAGTAGAAAATCCTGCCTATGCAGAAAATGAAAAAGAAAAGCAAGTTTGTATTCGCCGAATAGAATTTTATAAAAAAAATAATTGGTATTTATCTCAAGTATATACTTGTGTATTTGATGTAAATTACCAAATTATACAACTACCTTTTTATAATTCTATAGATGATTCTCTCATATATGAGGAAATATATAACATTTATCACACACTATTTCCTTCTTCTATCTACGACAAAGAAATAAAACTTCATAAGTTATAGATTGATTTTTTTCTCTTAAATATTTAGATTAACAGTTACCATTTAGTCTATATGAGAATTAAAAGTTCGCACGGCTTCGCTGGAATAAGTGCTTGCCGTGCGAACTTTTCTCTAAAATGTTCTCTCCTCCTCACATTATAAAATATTTCTCACTCAATTTCTCTGTTTTGTCTAAGATAAACTTTACTTGATCAAAAAATAAACTGAGAGATAAGCCTTTGATAATTTTCAGCTTTTCCCTCAGTTCAAGTCATACCATATATATATACCTTTTCACCTTATACAGCAAAAATATACTATCTATTGATATTCTACAACATCTAACCATTTCATCAGTAATTCTTTTTCTTCTGGTCTTTTCTTTGTGAGCTGTGCGGCTGCTACAATTGGAAGCCATCTTTGCACATACTGTTTTGCTGTTCCTGTTTTTTCACAGAATTTATTCAAATATATATCTGCTTGTTCTGTAGATTGTAATGCTAATAATAAATAAGTTCTAGCAACATCTGCACTAGCATTTCCCTGTGTTGCATGTACCCAGTCTAAAATATAAGTCTTTTCTTCTCCAATAATAATATTAGAAGGATTAAAGTCACCATGACATAATTTAATATGTTTAGGCATACTTTCTAGACGTGTTAACAATTCATATTTTGTAGTTTCATTAATCTCTGTCACACTTTGAATCTGTCTAATCATCTTTTCTTTCATACGATTGAGCAAAGGGCATCTTTTAACATTCACTTCCAACTGCAAATCTACCATCATATCTATGTATTTTTCTACATCATCTGGATTTTCTTTCATTAACTGTGCGATTGTTTTACCCTCAATGAACTCTGTAGTAATTGCCCATTGTCCATCAATTTTAGAAATTTCAATAATCTTAGGTATATTTAAACCTGTTTCTTCTACTCTTGCTGTATTCAAAGCTTCATTTAAAACTTCAGAAGTTGGATGATCTGCTTTAAAAACTTTTACAGCCATATTATCAACTTTATATACCTTTGCTGTTTCTCTGGACGAGATCATGTTTTCATTATTTAGTTTCATATAAATCCCCTTTCTAGTTAATCCATCTGTTTGTTTCAATCCACGCTCGGTAATTTCACGAAGTACAACAGCATCATATTATTGTGAGGATTGACCTCATGTTAGTGAAGATATACCGATTCCTCTCCGCCCACCATTACTGTAGGATACTGTTCTTGCAATTCATCACACCATTTATAGAAATGGGGATTTCTTGCTATTTCATGTTAAAATGCTTTTTGTATCTGTATATATAATACTACATTTTATCTAAAAAGTACAGTATTTTTTTTATTTATTTATGCAAATTTTGAATTATTTCCCGAATTTTTGTAGCTTTTTTATCAATATTATCATCTTCTCAACACTTTATCTTTTCGTTCTTTATATATATACCATAAATAAATCTTTTCTACTATTTTTCCTAATTTCTCTAATATTTCAATGTTTCTTATACTCTGTTTATTCAATTACTTTTGTGATAAATATATTTAAGTTTTCTATCAAGTTTATTTTCTTTTTAGGCTCTATCCTAATTCCATTTTCATCTTTAAATATTTCTAACACAGGTCTATCTGCCATTTCTAAATTCTGTTTAATAACCTTTCCTATCTCTCCTTCATTTGTCTGCACAATAGTTCCATTAGGATATTGCATAATCATCTGTAAAAATTTCCCTGTTATTTCCTTATCAAATAATACCCTTGTATTATCTCGTAGAAATTCTATTGCTTCTTGTAAACTTGTTTGTTTATATCCTATACCGCTTATCATCTGATCAAATGCGTTACAAATAGAAACTATCTTAACCGACAAACTAAACTTATTTCCAGTTAAATGTAATGGATACCCGCTGCCATTCTCATATTCATGATGAAATAAAATAATATTTTTGGCTTCTTCTGATAACCACTCTTCTTCTTTTAATGCATTGAATCCATAAATAGTATGCTTTTGAAATTCCTTTTGTTCAAAAAGTGGTTGAGATAATATATCTATATTTTCATAATCCACTGCAATATAGCGTAAACCGCTATCATGTAAAATACTTCCTCTAGCAATATCCTTTGCCACTTCTTTCTCCACACCCAATTTTAAAGCTAACATACTAGACAAGGCGCATACATTAACAGAATGAGTATACATATCTCCTCCTTGTGCTCTTATTTCCACAATTTCTTCATATACTTCTTTTTCATCTAAAATATCTTCTATTAATGTTTCTGCAACAGAACATAGAGAGGCTAGTTCTGAATTATGTTTATAAATATGTTTTTCTAATACATTTTTTACTTTTTCACTACACTCTTCCTTTACTTGTTCTTGTATAATTTTAGCTTTCTTTCCTTTTTTATTTTTTGCACCTATTTCTTCTATATAAACATATTCTATACCTAGTAAAGGAAATCTTTCTATATATTCTTTTTTTAATACTGTTCCTCGCGCCATAAGTACTGTATACGAAGATGTAAATAAATCTTTTGCTAAAATTTCTCCTCCAACTAAATCTTTTACTGCTATTCTTTTCATAGGTACTTATCTATTCCTTTGTCATAGCACTTTAAATTCCTATTTGTAAATATTATAAAAATCTATAAAATCATTACCTATCTGATGTAGACTTTCATAGAAATTATCTTTACGCCTTGACTCTTTTCCTTTCCTCTGAAATTTTAACTATACTACTTTTATTCTTTCTCGTTATTAGCATTTCTTTATCTTCAGTTTTATTTATAGTGATATATAGTATCTTTTTCATAAAAAGCCCTATATATCCCCTTTTCTATACTAAATACTTTTCTTTCACCTAACTCAATCTTAATTATTCTAATTAAAAATTATTCTTTAATATTTTTCTGTTTTACAGTTTAAAGCCATATCCAAAGCTTTTTTCTCCTCTTCACCTAATGCAATATAAGAATTGCCATCAATAATTTCTTTCACATAAGTATAACATCCCTCTCTACTATGCATTGCATTTAAAATAAAGCCATTGTTTTGTTTATCTAAAAGTGCAAGAGAAAAACTTAATTTTCCTCCCATCTCGTTAAATGCATCATACTTTACAATTCCTATTTTCTGATAAGTAATTAATAAATTTTCTGTAATATTATTTATCTGTTTCTTTCTTTCGTTATTCTCTTCTTCTAATTTATCAATCTTGTCAAGATACTTTACAATGACTTCTTCTAAACTTTCTGCATCTTTCCCCCTCATAAAATTTTTAAATCTTTGGTTTACTTTTTTTATCTTTACAAGAGTTATAATAACTAGAATAAATAATGCAATTATGAAAATTCCTGCGCCTATGCCTACATAGCAAACATATTCTATATTCTGTAATAAAAATTCTTTCATTTTAAAGCTCCTATCTCATTCCTTCAAATAACTCTATAAGTCTTTCCAGTTCTTCATTAGAATAATATTCAATTTCTATCTTTCCTTTATTTCTATCTTTTTTATTGATGATCACCTTACTGCCTAAAATCTCTTTTATTTTTTCTTCCATATTATTATAAGCAAGTTCTTCCGATTCTGTCCATAATTGTTCTGTTTTTGTCTTTTTCTCAGGATTTAACATTTTCTTCACTATCTTTTCTGTTTCTCTTACGCTTAACTTTTCATCAAATACCTTCATAGCCAAATCATACTGTTTATCCTTATCTTCTATAGTAACTAATGTTCTTCCATGTCCAGCCGATATCATATCGCTTATTATCATTTTCTGAACTCGATCATCTAACTTTAATAAACGCATCGCATTAGTAATTACTGTTCTACTCTTTGAAATTCTTTCTGCTAATTGATCCTGTTTTAAATGAAATTCCTCTATCAATCTATAATAAGCTTCTGCTTCTTCTATAGGATTTAAACCTTCTCTTTGAATATTTTCTATCAAAGAAATCTCCATCATTTCTTGTGGTGTATAGTCTTTTATAATAACAGGTATTTCTTTTAAACCAGCTAACTTTGCAGCCCTCCATCTTCGCTCTCCAGCTATGATTTTATAATAATCATTTTCTTTTTGAACTAATAATGGCTGTAAAATCCCAAATTCTTTTATAGAATCTGCTAATTCTTCTAAAGAATCCTCATTAAATTCTTTTCTAGGTTGCTCCCTATTTGGTTCTATTTCGGTTATCTTTAACTTCATTTCTACTGGTTTCTCTATTACTTTTTCTATCACTTTTTCTACTATTTCTCTATCTTCTTTATCTACTCTTTTATCATTCTTATCAGCAATTAATGAATCTAATCCTTTCCCTAATCCAGCCTTCTTTACCGCCATTTTATCTATCTCCTTTATTTATTACTTCTTCCGCCAATAATTTATAACTTTCTGCACCTGCTGATTTACTGTCATATAAATTAATAGGCATACCATGACTTGGCGCTTCAGCTAACCTAATATTTCTAGGTATAATAGTTTTATAAATATTTTGATGTAAATTATTTTTCACATTTTCTACTACTTGTAATGATAAATTAGTTCTCGCATCATACATAGTGAAAACGACACCTTCCATATCCAAGTTCGGATTCAATCTTTTCTTCACTAAAGTGATTGTATGTATTAACTGACTTAATCCTTCTAAGGCATAATATTCACATTGAATTGGAACAATAACACTATCCGCCGTAGTCATAGCATTGACTGTTAACATACTTAAAGAAGGTGGGCAATCAATAATAACAAAATCATAGTTATCCCTTATAGTATTAACCTGCCCTCTTACAATATATTCTTTTCCTTCAATATCCATTAATTCTATTTCCGCACCTGATAAATTAACATTAGAAGGAATTAGTGATAAATTATTAAATACATTTTCTAATAAACATTCTTCCAATAAACATTCTCCGATAATCATTTCATAAATAGTATTTTCTAATGCATTTTTATCTACCCCTAATCCACTGGTTGTATTTCCTTGGGGATCCATATCAATTACTAAAACTTTCTTCCCCTTTTCCGCTAAGCATGAAGATAAATTAATAGCTGTTGTTGTCTTTCCAACTCCTCCTTTTTGATTTGCTATTGCAATAATTCTACTCATATAAACACCTTTCCTCCACTAAATTATGATATATTTATTATATTAATTATAAATTAATTTATATATAGTAAACATAAGATATATTTATTTGTATTATTTATTATATAAATTATTTTATCACAAAGCTTTGGATATTACTAGATGTCCTAGTACTCTTTTCAATAATTTTGTAATTTTTCTTATATTTTGATCATATATTAGTTGTTATTCATAAGATATTCATAGGATTGAGTTTCCGCAAAGGGACGAGACTATTCCAACGAAGCCGCGCTCCCGCTCCGTTCCAGACGTAACGGACACTAAATTCGCAGCTCCGCTTCTCGCGAAACTGCTCATTAAGTGCCAACGTCTTCCAAGGGGCTTCTTTTGGAATAGTCTCGTCCCTTTGCTAGTTTGTTAGCCCTTCTGTGGATTAATAATCATTAAAAATTTGAATTTTAAAGTTCTTGCTATTAAATATCCTATTGAGTAAAAATATTTGTTATAGTTGTAAGAAGATTCATTTAATAACATTTACAGTAAAATGATGATAATATTTACTATTTATAAATAATCTATTACTTTTTAGAAGCCATGATAGAACATTAAAATAATACTCTTTTGAAATTACATAAATTTTCCTGTTTTATTTATGATTCCTCTAAAATTTCTATGATAAATATCATATGGTATTAATTCAAATTTCCACTTTAATAATTTGAAATTTATATTCTTTTTATTAATAAAATTTTTTATTTTATTTTCTTGATTTATAATGCCTTATATTATATTTTTGTTGTTTTCAGATCTCTTTATCTCTTTTTTGTATTTCTTTATCTCTCTCTTTTCTAAAATGTTTCACATGAAACATTTCTTTCTTCTCTATCTCCTTCTTTCTTTTTTTATTTCCCCCTTCTTAAAATGTTTCACATGAAACATTCCTTTCTTCTTCATCTCCTTCTTTCTTTTTTTATTTCCCTCTTCCTAAAATGTTTCACATGAAACATTTCTTTCTTCTCTATCTCCTTCTTTCTTTTTTT
>CAJUHN010000212.1 GCA_910585935.1 uncultured Lachnospiraceae bacterium
TCCAACGAAGCCGCGCTCCCGCTCCGTTCCAGACGTAGCGGTACTAAATTCGCAACCCTTATCAGGGTGGCTCATTAAGTGCCGACGTCTTCCAAGGGGCTTCTTTTGGAATCGTTACTTGCCTCCGCTAATTTATCGACTACTCTAATCTTTGAAAAGAGCGATAGTTTCATAATAGCAATAGAATAAAAAAGCAAAACTGTAACCTTTTTATTTCTATTTTCTATTCCTTTATATCTACTATAAATGAGCAAATTTTGAAAAATGCAAAAAAAGTATACAAGGGATTCCGTATTATGTGGACAATATCACAAAATACAGAGAAAAATTTTTATCATAAGGACTATATGTTATACTTTCTGAAAAAATTAATCATGTAGCTTATACTACAAAGCAGCTTAGAAGAAGGAACAATTCCAAAAGAAGCCCCTTGGAAGACATTGGTACTTAATGAGTAGTCCTGTAAAGGGCTACGAATTTAGTACCACTACGTCTGGAACGGAGCGAAAGCGCGGCTTCGTTGGAATGTTCCTTCTTCTAAGCGGAAACCCAGCCAAACTGTAAAAAAACCCTCTCCCTTCTTTTCAAATTTATCCTATCTCTATTTTATTTCAAATAATTAATCGTAAAATGCGCTTCTCCCCTATCATCAATCTCCATCAAAATATAAGATGGCTTTCTTCCCTCCTGTCTTGGAAAAGAGATACTCCCCGGATTTAAAATCACAAGCTCATTTCCTATCTCTAAATACGGTCGATGTGTATGTCCAAACATCGCAATATCTATTCCTCGCTCTCTCGCCTCCTCTTTTAACCGTTCTACTCCTACTGTCACATTATAATAATGTCCATGTGTCAATAACACCTTATATTTTCCTAATAAAATCACTTTTTCCTTGTCTAAATTAGAAAAAAAATCATTATTCCCCGCTATAATCTCTACTGGACAACCTGCAATCGCCTCAATATAATCCTCCTCTCCCTCTGCATCTCCTAAATGAATCAACAAATCCATTTTTCCCACATTTTCTAAGACAGTTTCTAAATTCCCATGTCTTCTATGTGTATCACTTACAATTAAAACTTTCATATTTAGCCTCCCTTAAGCCATCCTCTTTTGTAATTCTTCCGCCATCAATCTTAACGCTTTTCCACGGTGACTGATTTTATTTTTTATTTCTATTGGCAATCCTGCTGTAGTAGTTTTATACTCAGGCAAATAAAGAATAGGGTCATATCCGAATCCTCCCTCTCCTCCCTCTTGATATCCGATCATTCCTTCTATTGTTCCTCTTGTAGTAATCACTTCTCCATCTGGTAATACTGCTGCTATCACACAGACAAATCGAGCGCTTCTTTCCTCCCCTTTTGCATCTTTTAACTTTTCAATAATCGCTTGGTTTTTCACAGAATAAGAAGTATCTTCTCCCATAAATCTAGCGGAATAAATACCAGGCTGTTTTCCTAAATAATCCACTTCTAACCCAGAATCATCCGCTAACACAATCGCTTTTGTATATGCACTCACCGCTTTTGCTTTAATAATCGCATTTTCCTCAAAAGATTTTCCGTCTTCTATGATGTCAATTTTAATTCCTGCCTCTTTCATCGATAGAACTTCTGTTTTTAAGTTCTTTAAAATCAGTCGTACTTCTTTCATTTTTCCTTCATTTGATGTAGCAAATATAATTTTATCCATTATAAAGACTCCTTCTTTATTCTAGTTTTTTTGTATATGCTTTTAAACAAATATTACAGCTCTGTGTGATTTCTGCCCGCTCCCATTCTGTTCCATGTTGACTGATATAACCTTCTCCATCACTTAAATCCACATCTTTCGTAGCGCTGTCAGCCGCATATTCAATCGCAATCGGTTTTTTTGCATTCGGTGTAGTTATTTTCACCACTATAGCAAATTTCTTTCCTTTCTCTAATACTTGTTCTTCTAAAGGTATGGTATAATATCCTGCATTTTCAAGTTTTCCTTTTTTTAATTCTTTTCGATTGAGCAGTGAAATAGTATCTTTAAAATCAGATACCAAAAAAATCTCATACTCTGTATCTTTATCTGTTGCATAAAATCCAACTGCCTGTAAACTCTCTTTTCCTTTTGTTTGATATACATTTGCAAAATAAGCAGTATTTTTTCCATAGCCTACTTGTCCAGACCATCCACATAGATCTGATTGATAAATATTATCATAATTATCTATATTTTCTACTTTTGTATAGACAACATTATGTATTCCTATATTTGTATCATAATAAGATACATAGAAAATGCCATCTTCTCCAAAATCTTTTCCCCAACTATTTTGACAGATAAAAGCTCCATCTGCTTCTAAATTCACATTAAAGTTTCCCTTTGGGTAATTATCATCCCAACCGATGATCACTACATCATGATTGGCCTTTTCTGTTCCAATATAGCAATATGCATTTGTTTTCTCATTATAGTACTCTGATTGGGTATCTGCTCCATTTAATAAAGTATAGAGAGAACTTTGCACTCCTCCATATTTTAATACCATCTCTTTTATTTTATCAAAGTCTTTTTCTTTTATAACCTGTATTTCTTGTACATGTTTTACTGCCTTTAGACCATCAGGAGAAAATCCATCTCCATATGGATCATCCTTTTCTAATACTGGTCCTTGCCAGCTTGTCAAATATGCCATTGCCATATTATAAGTGCCTCCATCATTTCTAGAAGAACTGAAGCTATTTTTAAATGTCATATGGTCTTCTGAAAAATCTAATCTCTCTTCTGGAAGCAGAGAAGATTCTAATGCGGTTAAAGAAGCGAATGCCCAGCAAGTTCCCCATTTTCCTTGGTCTTTTGTAGATGGTTTTCTCATAACCTTTCTATAATCATACTGATAGGGCAATTTCTGTGCTTCTCCCCCTACATAAAAAAATGTTGCTTTATTTGTTGTCATATCCCATGTGTATTGGCATCCTAAAGCTCTTTCTAATGCTTCTGCTGGCACATAATATTCTTTTCCTTTTTGTGTGAATGGAACAGAAATGGTTTCCTTTGTGCCATTAATATCCATGTTCCGATCTCCCAACTTCATTTTAATGACTTTTTCTCCTTGTTCCATCACAAAGATATTGTTATCCATGATATAAGAGCCACAATTAAAATATTCTTTTATAACAGAAATCGGCAGCATCAGATTCAAATCTTTATCCATATAAGGCTTTTCTCTCAATAAATCTACTTTATTACCGTTTACGGTTAAATAAATAGTTTTTTGATTCACACTATCGGCGATAATACTTCCCCACAATTCTGGGTGTTTAGAAGTTACATATCCGCTTTGTATATCACTGGAATATACAAAATCTTGCATTTCTAAAAAAATGCAAACCATTAGTGCTAATACTGCTATAATAAAAAATTTATTTCTCTTCAATCTCATTCTCCTACTTTTTTTAATTTGGGAGGCTTTGAACCTAAAAATTGATAAAAATATGTTTTTATCATTCCATTATAGATTTTTCGATTTTTATCAGCCTTCCGTCCTATATATCTTTCTGTTTCCTCACATGCTGTAATAATATAAGCTGACCAAGAATCTAATTCTTTCAATCTCTTTCCTAACTGTGCATAAATCTCAGGGATACTTTCCTTTGTTTCTATTCTTTCTCCATAAGGAGGATTCGTGATAATAAATCCATATTTTTTAGAATGACTCAATTCGCAGACAGGTCGTTTCTGAAAATGAATATAATTTTCTACCCCTGCTCTTTTTGCGTTCTCCCTCGCCGCTTTTACCATATTTTCCTCTATATCATATGCCTGAATATCCATTTTAATGTCTTTTCTGACTAGCTCTTGTGCCTCTTTTAATACTGCTTCCCATTCGGATTTAGGTATTAAATTTTCCCATTTTTGTGCTGTAAAATATCTATTCATTCCCGGCGCGATATTCGCTCCTATCATGGCTGCTTCAATAGCAAATGTTCCACTTCCGCAGAATGGATCTACTAATATTCTATCTTTATTCCATGGCGTCAGCAAAATTAAAGCTGCTGCTAATGTTTCAGAAATAGGTGCTTTGCCGACTAGCAAACGATACCCTCTTTTATGAAGAGAATCTCCAGAAGTATCTAGTCCTATTGTCACTTCATCTTTTAGTATTGTCACTCGCACAGGATATTCATTTCCATCTTCTTCAAACCAGTCCTTTTTATAACTTTGTTTCATCCTTTCCACGATTGCCTTTTTCATAATGGATTGTATATCAGAACTGCTAAAAAGTTTACTTTTCATAGAAGTTGCCTTCTTCACCCAAAATTTCCCATTTTCTGGTATAAATTCCTCCCAAGGCAGGGCTTTCGTCTTTTCAAAAAGTTCTTCAAATGTTAAGGCTTTAAAACTTCCTATCTTGAGCAATATTCTCTCCGCTGTTCGGGAGAAAATATTAGCACGACAAATTGCTTCTGCATCTCCTAAAAATGTCACCTTTCCATCTTCCACCTTTATAATATCATACCCTAAATCAATAATTTCCTTCTTTAGTACTGCCTCCAATCCGAAATGGCATGGAGCGATTAATTCCATTGTTTTCATTCCTTTTCTTCTCCATTTTCTTTGATTTGTAACTTCTTAATACAATTTCCTTCTAAATCCCAAATAGTGATTTCTCCATTTTCATATAATCCATAAGTGGGCGGATTTCCTTCTTTTGGTATAGAGATAGAACCTGGATTAAACAAATACTTATCTTCCATCTTTTCTGCCTTTAATACATGCGTATGTCCATGTACTAAAACATCTCCTTTTTTCATTGGAGGCAATTTCTCTCTGTGAAAAATATGACCATGCGTTGCAAAAAATGTGATATTATCTATTACAATAACCACATATTCTGCCATAATAGGAAATTCCAAGACCATTTGATCCACCTCCGCCTCGCAATTTCCTCTTACAGCATAGATTTCATTTTTTCTTTCATTGAGCATCTTAATCACTTCTTTTGGAACATATTCTTTAGGTAAATCATTTCTCGGTCCATGATATAATAAATCCCCTAAAAGAATTAATCTATCTGCTTTTAATTTTTCATATCTCTCTAACATCTTTTTACAGTAAAAAGCAGACCCATGTATATCTGATACAAACATTAATTTCATCTGTGTCCTCCATCACTTCTTTACATTCTCTATCTCTTTAATATTAAAGTTTTCCATTCATCATGTCAATGTTAAATCTAACAATTATTTATCCCCATTCTCTTTTATATTCGTGTATTCCTCCTACTACTGATTTCACTCGTAATCCATCTCTTTCTAAAATTCTAGCAGCAGCCAAACTGCTCCCTCCTCTTTCGCAATATAAAATAAACATATATTCCTTGGGCAAACAATATTTCCCTTTTTCTATTTTTTCATACGGATAATTAACAGCATTTTTTATATGAAATTCTTTAAAACTTTCTGGGTCTCTCAAATCCAAAATAATGGTGTAAGGTCTTCCTTCATAAACCTTTGCCTGCTTTACAGAAATCACTTCCATCTATCTTTTACCTCCTTCTTTTTATCTCTTTCCTCACTTTTATTATATTCAAAAAAATTACTCCTGCTATTAGACTCAAACTTTTGAAATAAAAAAATAAGAGTGTTATATAAATCTTAAACATTAGTTTTATATAACATTCTTATTTTTTTGTTTTTCTAAAAAGTATTGTTCTTATTCACGAAAAATTATTTGCAATTTTTGCTGTTGTCCTGATAAGAATTTCTCTCTGTACTATTAGTACTATTCTTTGAAGTACTGTTTTCATAGCTATTTTTAGATTCATCCTGATAATTATTCTTTGAATTACTATTCTTAGATGCACTATTTCTTGTGCTACTACTTGTATTATTCTGAGAAGAATAATTTTGAGTGCTATTTTGTGCTTTATTTTGTTCCTGATTAGAATTTTTAGCCATGATATTGACCTCCTTAAATACACATTTATTTGTTACACGTTTATTATCCCTATTTTTGCCGTTCTTATTCAACGAAAAGAAATAATATTTTTTATTCTTTCATCTATTTTCTTCTATTTTTCTTTATTATTCGATGTATTCTTCCTTTATGTCCATTTTTTTTTAAATTTTTTAAATTTCCTCTTGCATTATTCGACTTTTTATATTATAATAAGCATTGAAAAGAGATACCCCTTCAATATTTCTTTTCAATTAACATCATAGTACTTGTAACGTACTATAAAGTTATACCCCTTATTAATTAATTATTTATACTCCCCTCATTAAAAGACCGATGGTTTCCCCCATCGGTCTTTTACCTTATTCTATTCATTTCTTCACTTTGTTTTTATTATTTTTCTCACCGCCCATACAATAAAAATAATGGATAGAACAGGTGTCACTATTGAAAATAACATAGATACAATTCCAGCTATGACCCAAATTACCAACAACAGCATAAAAATCCCTATCACACTTGCAATTAATTTTCCATACCAAGTGTTCAAATTTAATTTTCCTAAATAAATATTTCCAAATTTCTGTTTTGTATTATCAATATCCTCTGTAAAACTTACATTCGGGTTATAATTTTTATTTTCTATATTTTCCATATCGATGATTGTTCTCGCAATCAACCGAGGATCTCCCAAGCCATCTATCACTTCTTTCTCACTGCGTCCATTTTTTACTTCTCTAAAGATATATCTTTGATAATATTGTTTATTATCATAAACCACAGCATTTGATACTTCTCCTACCAAAGTATCTTCCAGTTGTTCAATAAACTCTTCCTTTGTCATTCCTTCACTTCCTTCTTTTTATTTTAACTATTTTAACATAAGCAGATTGTAGCATGAAACTCACTATATATCTAGCATTTTCATGTTGTTTATAAAAAATTCATTTACGCTTTATATTCTTTTTTCAGATATAGTCAAATCGGATATTCGCAATCCGCTTCGCTACTTGCTCATAACCTCATA
>CAJUHN010000213.1 GCA_910585935.1 uncultured Lachnospiraceae bacterium
GCAGCTATGAGGTTATGAGCAAGTAGCGAAGCGGATTGCGAATATCCGATTTGACTCTATTTTATAGGTATAATAAAGGCATAAATTTTTTACTATATCTTATAAAATATTATAGATGGATACATTATTTGATATGTTATAGGAAAAAAATCATATTATCTGAAAAAAGAGAAATTTTAATTTTTTTATTCCTGAAAAGTAACCACTATAACTTTATAATTTGGTTCTTTCTGATGTTTAGGTAATTCTGTTGATGTTATTTTGTCTTTGCCAAGAGCATAGCCTTTTGGCAAATTATGAAAATATACCGATATCTAGAGTTAAGAAAGCCCCCATAATTTATTGTAATAGTCGCTATCACGATTTGTAAATTCGCCCATGTTATAAACTAGCATAGGAACGGATACCTATTCCAAAAGAAGCCCCTTGGAAGACGTTGGTACTTAATGAGCAGTTCCGTTAGGAGCTGCGAATTTAGTATCCATTACGTCTGGAACGGAGCGAGAGCGCGGCTTCGTTGGAATAGGTATCCGTTCCTATGCGAACCTTTGGTCAAAATAGTAAGATTGATAAAAGTTTTTAATAATAGAAAGCTTCACAAGAAAGGAAAATTGTGTTATGATATTTTTAGCTCATTTATAAAAAATAAAAGAGCATAAAAAATAGACAATAATTTGTAAATAATATAGAAAGAAACAAGCTGAGAAACAAAGAAAAAGGGAGAGAACGATGAAGAGAATAGAAGAGTATGTTAGAAGTATTCCAGATTTTCCAGAGGAGGGAATTATTTTCCGAGATGTCACTTCTGTATTGCAAGATGCAGATGGGTTAAGATTATCGATTGATTTAATGCAGAAGGAGTTAGAAGGTGTAGAATTTGATGTGATTGTTGGACCAGAGTCCAGAGGATTTATTTTTGGAGTACCAATCGCATATAATTTGCATAAGGCATTTGTGCCTGTCAGAAAAAAAGGAAAGCTTCCTTGCGAAACTGTTCAGATGGAGTATGATTTGGAATATGGAAGTGCTGTGATAGAGATGCATAAAGATTCTATAAAACCGGGACAAAAGGTTGTAATTATTGATGATTTGATGGCTACAGGAGGAACGATAGAAGCGATTATAAAACTGATAGAAACATTGGGTGGCGAAGTAGTAAAAGTTGTTTTTTTGATGGAATTAGCAGGATTAAAGGGAAGAGAGAAATTGACCGATAAAAAGATTGAAGTTTCTTCTGTCATCTGTTATGAAGGGAAATAAAAGGGATTTTTAGTAGGGAAAGGATTGGAGAGAATAGAGAGATTTTCTGTTCTCTCCAATCTTCAAATGAGAGAGGAAAAGAATGATACATAAAAAGATTGAAATAGAAATAAATGGAAATAATAAAGATCAGAATTTCAAAGCAGAATTGGATACTTATTTATTAGATGATTTAGCAAATATGAAAGTAGAGAGGAAAAGACCAGCGGTTTTGATTCTTCCCGGTGGCGGCTATCGGTTTACGTCAGACAGAGAAGCAGAACCAGTGGCGATTCAAATGAATGCGATGGGATTTCAGGCTTTTGTACTGTACTATAGTTGTGAACCAGCAACATTTCCTACTGCATTGTTACAGACAGCGAAAGCGATCAGCGTGATTAGAGAACATGCAAAGGAATGGCATATTGAGGAAAGGAAGGTTGTTTTATTAGGATTTTCTGCAGGAGGTCATTTAGCTGCTAGTTTGGGGACTTTTTGGAATAAGGAATTTGTCTATGAAGCCCTTAAGATAGAACCAAAAAGAATAAGACCAGATGGTTTAGTATTAGCATATTCAGTGATTACGGCATGGGAGTTTGCACATCAGGATTCTTTTCGGGCATTATTAGGGGAAGAGTATGAGGAGAGGAAGGAATTGGTTTCTTTGGAAAATCAGGTAGGAGAGGATATGATGCCTGTCTTTTTATGGCATACTTTTGAAGATGAAAGCGTGCCAGTGGAGAACAGTCTTTTATTTGCTCATGCGCTTAGGAAGAAGAATATTCCTTTTGAACTGCATATTTATCAGAAAGGAAGACATGGATTATCTCTTGCAAATGGAGAAACGAATCCGGCAAATGAGGAGAATTTGATAGTTTTAGAGTGCCAGAATTGGATTACGATGGCAGGAACATGGATAAGGAATTTAGCTTAAAATAGATTCTGGATTAGAGGATATAGGTTATAGAAATACGTTGCTTTTTTCGACAAAAATAATTATAATATCCTTATTAATGGATGGGAATGGTGATGAATGTGACAGAGGAAAAAAAGAAAATATCTGTAGAGAAAGAAAACACAATAGAAAGATCAGAGGAACAACAATTATTAAAGCCAGCAGATTTTACAGATCCCAAGATTTTATATGATGTTCTTGTGAAGGAGATTTTAAAGTATCATCCTTCTACAGATCTGAGTATGATTGATAAAGCATATAAAATAGCAAAAAAAGCTCATGAAGGGCAGATGCGTAAATCAGGAGAACCTTATATCATTCATCCTTTATGCGTAGGGATTATTTTAGCAGAGTTAGAACTAGATAAAGAAACGATAGCGGCTGGTCTTCTGCATGATGTGGTGGAAGATACCGTTATGACAAAAGAGGAGATAACTGATATTTTTGGAGAAGAAGTGGCGCTTTTGGTGGATGGAGTCACAAAGCTGACGTTATTAAATATTTCAAATGATAAGGTAGAAGTACAGGCAGAAAATTTAAGAAAAATGTTTTTGGCGATGGCAAAAGATATAAGAGTTGTGTTGATAAAATTAGCGGATCGCCTACATAATATGCGCACATTACAATATCAGAGTCCGCAAAAGCAAAAAGAGATTGCCAGAGAAACGATGGATATTTATGCTCCTATCGCTCATCGGTTAGGTATTTCTAAGATAAAGATGGAATTAGATGATTTATCTTTGAAATATTTGATGCCAGAAGTGTATTATGATCTGGTAAGAGATATCGCACAGACTAAGAAGTCAAGAGAAGAGTTTATTGATGGACTGGTAAAAAGTGTAAAAAGTAATATACAAAAGGCGGAAATAGGGGCAGAAATAGATGGAAGAGTGAAGCATTTCTTCAGCATTTATCGAAAGATGGTCAATCAAAATAAGACCTTAGACCAAATTTATGACTTATTTGCGGTTCGTATTATTGTGGATACCGTGAGAGATTGCTATGCGGCATTGGGAGTGATTCATGAATTGTATACTCCTATACCGGGGCGGTTTAAAGATTATATCGCTATGCCAAAAGCAAATATGTATCAATCCTTGCATACAACGGTGATAGCACCGAATGGACAGCCGTTTGAAATTCAGATTCGTACCATAGAGATGCACAGAACGGCAGAATATGGAATTGCTGCTCACTGGAAATATAAACAGGGAGTGACAGGAAAAGATATTGCTAAAAGTGAGGAAGAGAAATTAAGCTGGCTAAGACAGGTTTTAGAATGGCAGACGGATATGTCTGATAATAAGGAATTTATTAATACAGTAAAGAGTGCTTTTAATTTATTTTCAGAGAGTATCTATTGCTTTACGCCTACAGGAGATGTGAAGACATTGCCGAATGGCTCGAATACCATTGATTTTGCGTATAGTATTCATAGTGCAGTGGGAAATAAGATGGTAGGAGCGAGAGCGAATGGAAAGATGGTTCCGATTGATTATGTGATTCAAAATGGAGATAGAATCGAGATTATCACTTCTCAAAATTCAAAAGGACCGAGCAGAGATTGGCTGAATATTGTCAAAAGCACTCAAGCCAAAAATAAAATCAATCAATGGTTTAAAACAGAGTTAAAAGAGGATAATATCATTCGTGGAAAAGAACTGTTAGATAAGTATTGTAAGGCGAAGGGTATTACACAGAGTGATATTTTAAAACCGGAATATATAGAAATTATTATGAAGAAATACGGATTTCGAGATTGGGATTCTGTATTAGCAGCGTTAGGACATGGCGGTTTAAAAGAAGGACAGATTATTAATAGGCTTTTGGAAGAGTTTGATAAAAAACGTAAAAAAGAGATCACAGATTCGGAAGTATTAGAAGCGATTTCTCAAAATAAAGAGAAAAATACAAAAGTGAGAGTTGCAAAGAGTAAAAGTGGTATTATAGTAAAAGGAATTCATGATATATCAGTACATTTTTCTAAGTGCTGTAACCCTGTGCCGGGAGATGAGATTGTGGGATTTGTGACAAGAGGAAGAGGTGTTTCTCTTCACCGCACAGATTGTATCAATATCATTAATCTGCCAGAGAGTGAAAGAGTTCGTCTGATAGAAGCAGAATGGCAGGAAACATATGATGAAGGTTCAGAAGTATATGTGACAGAAATTAAAATATATGCGAATAATCGAACAGGAATGGTGGGAGATATTTCAAAAATATTGACAGAAAAGAAGATAGATATAAAAGGATTAAATTGTAAGGTAAATAAACAGGAGATTGCTACTATTGTGATGTCATTTGAAACACATGGAAAAGAAGAATTAAATCACATTATAGATAAGCTGAAAAATATTGAGGGTGTGATTGATATTGAGAGGGCTACTGGCTGAAAATTTCTGGAAATAAGATAAGAAATGAGGGAAAAAATGGAAAATTTAGAAGTAGAACGTATTCTGGCTGGAGCGATGAGAACAAATTGTTATATTGTTTCTGACAAAGTGACAAAAGAAGCCTTGATCATCGACCCAGCAGATGAAGCGGATAAAATAAAGAATCATTTATTACAGGGAAAAAAAAGACCTATTGCGATTTTATTGACACATGGTCATTTTGACCATATAAAGGCAGCGGAAGAGTTAAAAAAAGAATATGATATAAAGATTTATTGTATGGAAGAAGAAAGAAAAGTGTTAGAGAATCCGGAGTATAACTTATCTTCTTTATTTGGAACAGGGTTTCGAGTGTCAGCGGATTCTTTTTTGAAAGATGGAGAGCAGATGCAGATAGGACCATTTTTTATTACCACTATTCATACTCCGGGACATACTGTGGGAAGCGCTTGTTATTATGTTACAGATGCAGATAAAACAAAGGGTATTTTAATGAGCGGAGATACTCTATTTCATGAAAGTGTAGGAAGGACAGATTTTCCTACAGGAAGTGCTTCTTCACTGGTTCGTTCTGTAAAAGAGAAGTTATTTTGTTTAGATGATTCCACTCCTGTATATCCCGGACATGATAATTTTACTACGATTGGTTATGAAAAACAGAATAATTCTTGTGTGGGTGGGGAGATGGGATTATGATAGAACTTCGTCTAAATCAGGAAAATTTTGAATATGATATCTATTCTTTGCTCAAAGCATTTTATCCAAAAGAAGTGATAGGAAAGAATTTAAAAGAAGCAGAGATGATTTTGGATATTCAGTACAAAGAATATGAAATCATAGTCACGATAAAAAAGAGAGAAGAAAAAAGTGATATGGCTGCGGAAGAGAGAAAAACCGCAGCTAAAACTATTTCTATAAAGGGAATAGAGAAAAAGGAATGTAAAAATCTTTTAAAAAAAGCTGTGTATGAATTATTACAAGAAGAAACAAAAAAGGAATTGCCTTGGGGAACATTGACAGGAATACGACCGACTAAGATTCCATTCGCACTATTTCAACAGAAGAAAAGTGAGGAAGAAATTATTTCTTATATGAGGGATACTTATCTGGCGAGTCAGAAGAAGATCGCAATGAGTATAGAGATAGCGAAAAGAGAACAGGAGATTTTAAAAGAGATTGATTATAAAGATGGATATAGTTTATATGTAGGGATTCCATTCTGTCCGAGCAGATGTTTATATTGCTCCTTTACATCTTATCCATTAGCTGCTTGGGAAAAACATGTAGGGGAATATATGAAAGCACTAGAGCGAGAAATTTGCTTTGTGGCAGAAGTGATGAAAGAAAAGCATCTGAATACGATTTATATTGGAGGCGGTACACCTACCAGTTTAAATCCAGAACAATTAGAACAGTTACTTAAGACATTGACCGAGAGGTTTGATTTACAGTATAATCAAGAATTTACTGTGGAAGCAGGGCGTCCAGACAGTATTACCAGAGAGAAATTAATGGTGTTAAAGAAGTATGGAGTGACGAGAATCTCTGTGAATCCACAGACCATGAGGCAGAAAACTTTGGATTTCATCGGAAGAAAACATACTGTACAACAGACAAAAGAAGCATTTTGGCTGGCGAGAGAATGTGGATTTGATAATATCAATATGGATTTGATTATGGGGCTTTTAGGAGAAACAAGAGAAGATATGGAATATACGATGGAGGAAATTAAAAAATTAAAACCAGACAGCCTCACCGTCCATGCACTGGCGATTAAGAGAGCATCTAGATTAAACGAATTGAGGGAAGAATATAAAGATTATGTTTCTGTTCATGATGAAGAGATTGCTCAGATGACAGAGAGATATGCCAGAGAGATGGAATTAGCGCCTTATTATTTATATCGTCAGAAAAATATGGCAGGTAATTTAGAAAATGTAGGTTATGCGAGTCTTGACATAAAAAAGGCAGGTATATACAATATACTCATGATGGAGGAGAAACAGGACATCATAGCATTGGGAGCAGGTTCTATTTCCAAGCGAGTTTATCCGAACGGACAGATTGAGCGGTGTGAGAATGTGAAAGATGTTTCCCAGTATATTGAGAGAATCGAGGAAATGATAGAAAGAAAACGTGTGTTATTAGAAGATTAAAAATTCAAAATTCGGACTAAAATTATTGAGTGTGATGCGGATTTAGGGTACAACAAAAATACCAGAAGTCCAACAAAATCAGTGTAAATTCATAGATTTATATAGGTAATTGCGGAAGTCAAAAGGGGACGCTGCGGCAAAGAAGTATTCCAACGAAGCCACGCTCTCGCTCCGTTCCAGACGTAGCGGTACTAAATTCGCCGTTTCGCTTCT
>CAJUHN010000214.1 GCA_910585935.1 uncultured Lachnospiraceae bacterium
AACGGAGCGAAAGCGCGGCTTCGCTGGAATACTTCCTTGCCGCAGCGCCCCCTTTTTGACTTCCGCAATCACCTACATGAAACCATACAAACATTACCACCCTTGAGAGAACAACAACAACGCCCCTAATCCCTTTCCTATTGCAATTCCCAAAATCACATAACAAACCCCTTTACTCAACCGTATTCTTCTTGTAAAGATTGCTGTTGCATTAATACTTTCTGCTAATGACATCGCTAATACTCCTACAAAGATTCCACTAAATATCCCAAATAGTGGTAATACAAAAGAACTTATTGGGAGTTTAAATTTATAGACAGAAATAAGATTTCCTATCGTACCTCCTAATGTAATACAGCTTTCATATATTTTTACATATTTCCCTGTATGTGTCTTTCCTGCTAGACGAGCCATTAATCCTACTGAAGTGATAAGAGCAAAGATACCTCCAGCGACGATATAGCCGCCGCTTAATCCGATTATCACTAATAAAATCTGCTTTAAGCCAAACATCGTTACCTCTCCTATACTTCTTTCTTGTATATTAGTCTACTTCAATGTGTTTATCCTTTCGATTCACTCCTTCTATTAGAGTTGTATTAATATCATCTTCATAAAGTCTCATTTCTACTTCTACTGGTGTAGGGTCTGTCGTAATTTTCTTTCCTCCAAAGTGGTTGTAGAAAACCAAAATTCCTGTTGTCAGACCGATTGCATAACTCATTTCTAATAAAGTGAAACCATTGGATTCTTCTCCCATTACCAATGCATAAATCTCTTTAAATACATCATTCACCCCTACATCATTATTAAAAGTCATAATTGCAAATGCTGCTCCAAAAAAAGTGATAAGGCAAACTAAACCAACTTTCCCAATCGAAAGCCATTTTGGCTGTTTTCTAGGTTTTTCATAATCTATAATAAAATCAATTTCTCCTAAATTATTCACTTCTAGGGTAGGATAAATCTTATGAATTAGCTCAATCACTTTTAAAACAGAAAATACAAAACGGTTATTTTTTTCATCTGGAATATTCATTAATTTAATTGCTTTCACTCGACTTAATATATCTTTATTTGTACATTCTAACTTCGCTACATCTGATAAAAAAACTTCTTTTTTATCTAATTCAATATTTCTGTCAATTTTCATATATAAAATATCACTCATAGAATGATTCTCCTATCTCGAAACATAATATGGAAAATTTTCTTCTATCTCATAGAGGGCTGTTTCATATTCTGCATTATCTGCTATATTTTTTTCTATCGCTGTATCTTCTCTGACTAATGTTCCCTCTTTTATTTCTTTATCTCCAAGAAAATATACTATATAGACAAATCCAATAATCACTGTCACTAATAAAAATAATAAAATCCCTGTTCTAAGTTTTGTATTTTGCATATCATCATCTCCCATCTTCTATTCCAAAACTTTCTTGTAAACTTAGTATGTCAATTTGATATTAAAATATTCTATAAAAAAGAAAGTAAATGGATTTCTTTATATGAAGGAATGATCCCATTGATATCCACAAAATTAAAAATTCTTTTCGTATGAAACGATAAAAAAAGCTGTGCACTAATTTCTTAGTGCAACAGCTTCTATAATTTTTCTCTCATAGATTGTAATATTTTTTTCTCTAATCTGGAAACCTGAACTTGAGATATTCCAATCTCTTTTGCTATTTCTGTCTGGGTTTTATCCATAAAATAACGCATCTGTATAATATTTCTTTCTTTTTCATCTAATCCTGACAATAGTTCCTCTAACACCATATGATTTAATAGCTCTTCATTTGCATCGACTTCTTCTTCTAACTTGTCCAATAAAGTAATCGCATTTCCATCTCCTTGATAAATAGTCTTATAAATAGATTCTACTTCACTTTGAGAATCTAATGCCATCACTAATTCTTCTGAAGATATTCCGATTTCTTTTGCTACTTCTTCTATCGTAGGTTCTCTTCCTTGTTCTCCATGTAATTTTTCTGTGATTATTTTTGCCTTTCCAGCCGCTTCTTTTAATGAACGACTCACTTTTATCATTCCGTCATCTCTTAAAAATCGCTTTATCTCTCCTGCTATCATTGGCACAGCATAAGTTGAAAATTTCACATCATAATTCAAATCAAATTTGTCAATCGCCTTCATTAATCCAATACTTCCAATTTGAAATAAATCTTCTGTTTCGTATCCTCTTCCAGAAAATCTGCGGACTATGCTCCAAATTAGTCCCATATTTTCCATCACCAGCCGATCTCTGGCCTCTTTATCTCCTCGGTGTGCAGCCTCTATAAGAGCGATGGTATCGTCCATAATTACATTGGCTTTCCATTTTTTTTATTTGTATTTTCTATTTTCTTTCGCATTTTCACTGTAGTGCCTTTTTCTTTTTGTGAAATAATTTCTAAACTATCCATAAAAACCTCCATGAATACAAAACCCATTCCGGAGCGCTCTAATTCAGGTTTTGTTGTATAAAGTGGTTCACGAGCCTTTTGTATATCTTCGATTCCACAGCCCCAATCTATCACCGTAATATAAAATTCATCTCCTTCTATCTTACATTCTATTCTTATTTTCCCCTTTTTTTCCTCATATCCATGTATAATAGAGTTCGTCACTGCTTCTGATACCGCAGTCTTAATATCTGCAATCTCGTCCAATGTAGGATCTAATTGGGCTGCAAATGCCGCTACTGATATCCTCGCAAATCCTTCATTGGATGATTTACTGTCAAATTCTAATACCATTTCGTTTGATTCCATCGTATCTCCCCTCCTAATGTTTTTCAAATCTTAATAGACTTCTACGATTTTATATAGTCCAGATAATTCTAACATACGATTGATGGTAGGATTTATTCCTGTGACTACTACAACACCTCCTTTTTGTGATATCGCTTTATATCTCCCCATAATCATACCTATCCCAGAACTATCCATAAATGCAGTATTACTAAAATCAAATATAATCCCTTTTAATAGTTCTTCTATTAAAATTTTATCCACTACTTCTCTGATATCTTTTGTGGTATGATGGTCTAATTCTTTTGGCAGATATATGACAAGAAAATCATCTTTTATTTCTAAATTCGTTTCCATATTTTTATTCCTCCAATTTTTTCTATGCCAGTCCCCTCACCTTTCTAAATTAACTGTTTTTTCTATCATTCTTTCTACAAAAAAAAGACAAGAAAAAGTCTCACATTCATCTTTGTCTTTTCTCTCGTCTTTTTTATTTCTATCCTCTATTAGTTCTTTATATAATCCTTCGCCTGTGATGCATATTGAGTATTGGGATATTTATCAATCACTTCTTGAAGATACTTCTTTCCTGTTTCCGAATCTCCGCTTCTCTGATAAGACCGTCCTAAATAATAAATGACTCCTGCGTCCTCTTTCCCTATCTCATATGCTTTTGCCAAAACCTCTATCGCTGTCTGATAATCACCATTTCTATATCTGTTATAGCCTTGTTCATATAAAGTTCTCGTCGCTTCCTGTGCTGCTGCTTCTTTTATCTCTCCATATACTTTTTTAAAATCTTCTGAATTTATCACAGCAGTGTCCACATTTGCAAGGGCTTCCATCGTTTTAATACTATCATTCTGAATATAAGCATCCATCGCTACCAGCATAGATTCATATGTTTGAATGATTCCGTCTTTTCCCTTATACGTGCTTAATTCCTTTTCCAAATCCTCTTTTTCTTTTTGTAAAATCTCTTTATCCGATTCCAAAGTAGCGATTGTTGTACTCTTTAATTCCAACTGACCACTGATCTCTGCATATTGTTTATTATTTTCTTCTGCTATCGCCTGTCTTTTTGCTGGAAATACTAAAAACCACATCAAAGCCGCACCAATTGCAATGCCAATAATGATATTTAATATCGTAATTCCTCCTGCATTGCTCTCCTGATAAGAGGTAGGCTGTGGTAAAATAACATCTTCTCCTACAAAAACTTTTCTTTCCTCAGAAGCTTTTTTAGATGGTTCTACTTTTTTCTCACTGATATCCACTACTTTTTTTACTTCATTCATATATTTTATGGTCAATGGATTACTTTTATCTATCGACATCGCTTTTTTTAGTGGTTTCACTGCCTTTTCATATTCATTTTCTTTCATATAAAGCAACGCTAAAAGCAGATGTCCTTTTACCAGATTTGGATTTAAGTTTAACACTTTCTTTAGCTGTATAATTGCTAAATCAGAACTATTCTGCTGTGCATAGAGTAAAGCTTGATTATATTTCTTTATGGTCTGGTTAATCGTATCCAATCTGGTACTATTTTTTTTAATAGCGCTTAAATAATCATCCGCTATATTTTTGGTAGGTTGTAAATTCTTACTGATTACCCATTCCGACAGCGCTGCAACAGCTTCTCCCATTTCAAAATAAACTAAACCTAAAAGATTTCTCGCCTTTATATTATTTTTATTTAACTTTAAGCTATGGCGCAGGCTATCTGCTGCGCTCGTGAGTTCTCTCATCTGTGCCATAGCTAAGCCTTGATTATAATAAATTTCTGAGCTTTTTATAATCTTTTTATAAACTTTCACTTCTGCTCCACAGCTAGTACAATAATCGCTAGAGGAAAGCTCTGCTTTACATTTATAGCACTTCATGTTTTTTCACCCAATCTATTTTATATTTCATTTCTTTTCACTCTTTTTCCTTTAAAAGTTCCATCATAATATCTATTCCATCTGTTAAATCATTGTTATATATGGCATCTTCTGCTTCTTCTACCTCTAAACTCGGGTGAAATTTCTTAATTTCTTCTTCAAAATCAATCATATGAAAACTCCTATTTGAATACTAATTTTCTAATTTTGTTACTATAGCTTCTATACTTCCTACCAAATAGAGAGAGCCAACACAAAACAACATTCCTTCTTTTCCTTTATACTCTATTCCCTTCTGAAATGCAGCATTTTCGTCTTTACAGATCTCTACCTTTTTCTGTCCATTTTTAAAAAATTCCTGTGCTAGAATCTCAGCAGACACTTTGCGTCCACTATCTATTTCTGTTAAAATAACCCCATCTATTTTCATTCCCTCACATAAAAGTTTTACCATATTTGTATATTCTTTTTCCTTTACAACAGAAAATAATAAATATTTTTTCTTATGTTCTATTTCTTTCATTTCTGCTGCTGCCTCTATAAATGCCCTTATTCCTGCTTCATTATGTGCCCCATCTACATAGACATTTGGCAGTATCTCTTCCATACGCCCTTTCCATTTCACTTGCTCTAGTCCATTTTGTATCACAGAATACCTAATTTTTTCCTCCTTCTTCCAAATATCTATCGCTCTAATCGCTAACATCGCATTTGCTACTTGATATTTAGCACAAAAAGGTAAGGAAAAAATTCTATTTTCATAATACCCACAAAGAACGCAAAAATCAATAGATTTATTTTTTATTTCTAAAATTTTATAATTTTCTTTATAAATCGGGTATAAAAGTACCTGTTTTTCTTTTGCTGTCTTCTCTATTACTTCTTTTACTCTTTTATCTTCTGCCCAATAGATGACTGGTACATTCTCTTTTATAATTCCCGCCTTTTCATAAGAAATCTGTTCTATCGTATCTCCTAAAATTTCTGTATGATCCAAAGAAATAGCAGTAATAACAGTAACTGCTGGTTTTTTTATCACATTAGTAGCATCTAATCTTCCACCTAACCCCGTTTCTAATATCATTACTTCTACTTCTTCTTTTATAAAAATATAAATTGCTATACCAAATAAAAATTCAAAATATGCCGGATGAGAATATCCTTCTTTTACCATTTGTTTGCTTCTATCATAAATGTTATGGAAGGCTTCTGTAAACAATTTTTCATCGACAATTTCTCCATCGATTCGTACTCTCTCTTTTATATCTATTAAATGAGGAGATGTAAAAAGTCCTACTTTTTTTCCTGTTTCTTTTACTATACTAGATAAATATGCGCAGACAGAACCTTTTCCATTTGTTCCAGCCACATGAAATATCTGAAACTGAGATTCTTCAAATTCTAATAATTTTAAAAGATATCTCGTATTATCTAATGTAGTTTTTTTCGTAAATTTTGGAATAGATTCTATATAATTTACTGCTTCCTCAAATGTCATAAGATATCTCTCCTACTCTCTCTATCTTAATGTAGTTCTATAATCAAATCTTCTAATTTTCTCTTTGGCACATAATGTACCTGATTCTCATCTCGATAGTAACCGACATCGCCATCCTCTTTTACTTCTGTAAGCATCACTTTTTCTTTTGGCTTTCCAAGTCCTACTACCAGTTCTATACTATATCTTTCTTTCTCTAAATTTAATTCTTGTATTAAATTTTCTCTCTGTATATTCCCTAAAATACATCCGCCTAATCCTTTTTCTGTAGCACCTAACATAATTGTCTGAGCGGCGATTCCAGCATCAATCTGTTTATTCTTTCCTAATTCTTTATCACATATAATCATAATATATGCGGCTGGTCTTTCTCCTTCTATTGGACCATTCCAATCAGGCAAAACTCCTGCCCAAGAAAGATAAGGAAATATTTTATCCCTGTCTTCTTTTGTATAAAATAGAATAAATTTCAGCGCTTGTTCATTCGCCATAGAAGGAACAACTCGAACTAAATCCACCAATTCTTTTAAACTTTCTTTAGAAACTACAATATTTTCATAAAACCTGCGATGTGTCCTAGTTTTCATCACTAACTCTTTTAACATACAAAATTCCTTTCCTACTATCCTATTTTACTCTCTTATTAATATCTGTTTTCTAAACAGCATTATTAGTATATCACTGCATTTCTCAAAAGTCCATTAGGATTTATTTATACCCTTTAAAAAATACAGGATATATTGTTATTTAAAATGGAGTCGCTCCGGAAAGACACTCTTCCAACGAAGCCGCGCTCTCGCTCCGTTCCAGACGTAGTGG
>CAJUHN010000215.1 GCA_910585935.1 uncultured Lachnospiraceae bacterium
TGGAACGGAGCGAAAGCGCGGCTTCGCTGGAATACTTCCTTGCCGCAGCGTCCCCCTTTCTCTATCGATCCCCCATTTACTTCTGCTCCTTCTCCTGCCCCCACATAAAATGATCTCCACAAAACGGAACAAATAAAAAAATAGAATTTCCTAATTCAATCGTATCATAAGGATTAAGCGTCATAGGAGCATAGAGCGCATTATCATTCAAATATACAATCCCATTCGCATCTCCGGGCAACAATACCGTTTCTTTCTTCTTAGGGTCAAAGACAATGACAGCATGATTTCGTCTAGAAATTTCATTATCACCTAGAATCTGAATATCCATATCATCTGCACGCCCCACAAAATTCTTGCCCTGCACAATCTGATAATCTTTTCCCTGTCTAGGTCCGCTGATACACACAATCCACCCACAGACAGGTTTTACATCTTCTTTAAATAATTCTTCTTCTATATCAATCTCCGACTTTTGTACCTCTTTTTTTTCCTTTGTCGCTGTTTCAATATTACAATACGGGCAAACCGTCCCATATCTTTTTTTGCTGAATACATGTCCATTTTGACAATGAATTAAGTTTGATTCTGCCATTCTCGTTCACCATATCCTTTTCCTTTTGTTTATATTAAATAAGCTATTTCAGCTAACCAATAACTTTGTCAGCGCGATATAAATAATATCACCTTTCTCCAATTTACAAGGTTTTCCCGCTGCCAGCTTATATTTTTTTCCATCTGATTTTTGTATACTCACTCCATTTTTTATAGAAATATCCTCTACAAACCAATCATTTCCAGAATAATTCAACACCGCATGTTCTACTTCAATCATTCCGGCATAAGTTGTATGATCTAAATTAATATCTACCTGATTTTCTCCTATATCCCGTCCGATGACCATTCCGGTTTTTCCATATAAATTCCATCTGGCGAGAAATGTATCTTCTTCACTCAATAAAATAACTTCTGTTATTCGATTTGTTTTGATTGGATTTCTCACAATAGTATCCTCTATTCCCTCTTCTCTCTCTTCGATAAATGCCAGAATAAAATAGACAAGAGCTAAAATTCCACTTCCCCAAACCCAAAACCATTTCCACTTATCTCTTAAAAAAAAATATGCAATTACTGAAATTAAAACACATAAGATAGACAGGAGCAGATTCATTAAATTTTTTCCTTTCATGATTTACCTCTATTTCATTTTCATCCCCATAAATTTTTCAAATAAATCTGTTGTATCTAAGGGATTTTGTTTTTTTAATTTTTCTTCCTTTGTGACTTCTTTTGTTTTGGGATCAAATCCAAAAAACTGTTCAAAATTTTTATGTATTTGACTAAAATCTAAATCTACTTTTTGTGCCTGCTCTGCCCGTCCTTTCTTCTCTTTTGTCTGTTTTTCTTCTTTTTTCTGATTTTGTCCATTTCTCTCTAAATCATATTTCTTTCTCTTTTTGGAATCACTCAATATCGCATATGCATCATTGATCTCTTTAAATTTTGCTTCCATCGTGGCATCATCTGGATGCATATCTGGATGATATTTTTTTGCCAAAGCTCGAAATGCTTTTTTAATCTCTTCTTCGGTTGCATTAGGCTGTACCCCTAATATCTGATAAAAGTCTTTCATCACTATCCTCATTTCTTTACATTTCTAAAAAAGGCACGTCCAAAATACTGAACGTGCCTATCGCATATGTAAACCGTTTTATGCCTTGCTTCGCTCAAAAGAATACAGACAGTTTATGCTGGATATCCTCCGTCAATGGCGATATTTGCAAGTTTGTCTTTCTTTTGTTTTATTGTGAGAGTAAAAGTTCCTACCCCATCGGTATTTCCAAAATCTTCTTTGTAATCAATTACAAATGCATTTGGGAAACTATATTTACGTTCTACAATACTAGCGTTGATAATTTCTACGGTCACTTTGCGATAACTAATCGCATTTTCTGCTGGAACCATAGACCATAGTCCTAATTGTCTGGTGCTATCAAATGGGTCTCCATCTACTGCTGTTAAGATTTTACCAGAAATCACTAATGTACTTCCTACATCTTTGGTACGTGCATTAGAATCTAATGGAATATCTGTTTTATAAACTACACTTCTCACACATTCTTTTGCGATTTCAAAAGATTCTGCACCTTCTACTGTTACTCTTAAAGACATATCTTACACTTCCTTTCTTTATTCTCCACCAAATCCGCCTTCAATACTTACACTCTTTGTCTTATCTTTCTTTTGTTTTACATGAAGATAAAATTCGCCAACACCATTTTCATCATCTAATGATTCTGAATATTCCATAACAAAAGCGTTTGGAAGTGTAAATTGACGTACTACTTGAGATGCAGATACTACCTCGATCTGTACATTACGATAACTATCTGCACTTTCGCTCGGCACTAAACTCCATTTTGCAAGATTTAAAGTAGAGTCTTGTTCTTCTCCACCTAAAGAGAATAACATTTTGCCCCAAATCTTCAAACTCGCACCGTTATCTGTTGCTCTTGCATTAGAATCTGCTGGAATTTCACTTTCAAATTCCACATTTTTGATGCATTCTTCGCTCAATTTTACAGGACCAGAACCATCAATTGTCAACCTAAAACCCATAATTTAACCCTCCATTTTCTATTTATTTGAAGCCAATCGATTGATTTGTACTTCCAAGTTCCTAGAACTTCCATTAAAAGATATGGTAAGTTCGCAAATACCAGTAGCGTCATCAATAACAAAATCTAAACTATCACCTTCTGCAATAATCGCATTTACACAATCTTTGCGCGCTAACCATTTGCTCTTCTGACTAGAAGGATTGTTAGAGAAAAATGTAACAATATTATCCTCTTTAAAATCTCCACTGGTATATCTCAAAATTCTTTCTATATAAGTTGTAACCTGTGTCTTATAAACAGGTTCATAAGTAGAATTATCCGCATCATATAATAGATTACGTGCTTTATATACTGTAATATAATTGATATTTTTTCCATCTAAACTGGCGTTTTCAGAAGCGAATATCCATCCAAAATTCTTTCGGTTTATTTCTCCTTTGATGGTATTCGTAAAACCTGTTATCTCTTTTGGCATGATCGTAGTGGTGCAGAGAGAATTATTGCCTGCTTCTACATCATAACGAACACTTGGTAATTCAGAATCTACTTTTAACTTTCTAAAATGATCCTTCATATATTCTGGACACTGTGTTGCTGCACGGAAACCTGCCGCTACATAAGCAGCGCCAATATAAACGCCTTCTATCCACAACCGCATGATATCTTCTTTTTCCTCAGAAAGCTGTGCGGTATTATCATCTGTAAGATACATTTTTTTATCTATCGTAACCCCTGACTTATTCTTTGGAATAACTGTAAAGTTTGGTAAACAAGGGATAGCGAATTCACTAAATTCTCTTCCTACTAATGGTTCACAGCGCTCCATAAAGCGCTCTACTCCTTCACTGGCGATCGCATTAAACGTAGTTTCCTCTCTATTCTCAAAAGAGAAGAAAGTTTCAATTCGATAATCTTTTAAGACATCTAATAAAATAGAGAGTGATTCTAGACTGTTTACATCACTATTTTCCTTCTTGATATTTCCAGCAAAACGTTCTCTCTTTATTTTTCTTCCTGCTCCTTGGCTTATAGAAAGGTTTGGATAAACTGCATACCAGATAGTATCATTAAAATTATTCTTACTATTTGTTGTATTTAGATAAGTGATAAAAGAAGGAATATAACTTGTCTTAGCTAACATTTCTGGTTTTATATTTGCCACTAATAAAGTAGGCTGCATTCCCTTTGTCTTCACCTTATACTGTTCAAAAAACATTTTTACCCCTAATAATTTTTCTACTAAAGGCTTTACAACTTTAATAAATTCATCTTTTGCATTTTTGTAAAATTCCAGATAAGAATTATAATTTGCTACTTCTGTTTCTACATCTACTTCTGTTTCATTCGTAGATGTCAGTGGACAAAATGTCCGCACTACCAGACTCTGTACATAATCTGTAGGATTTTCATTAATCGCTTGATAATCATCTTTTAATGCTTCTACTAATCCACTATTCACATGATCATCAATCGCAACTAATGTGGTGTTCTCTTCTTTGGGAGCTTCTAATACCTTTAATTCACCACTATCCCCCATTGTCAACATACCAAGTGCTATCTGTGTATTATTCTTTTTTTGTTCTCCATTTCCTAATAACAAACGAGTTTTAATATCCTCAATGGCTAATGGAAGCATCGCCATGACATTATTATAATTCTCACTCGCTTCCTCAAACAGAACATTCAGTTTATCTCCGATATCCATGCGTGCAGGATCTCCATCTTCCAGTTCTGCATATTTTCCATAATTATAACGAATTTCTTTTCTGACTTGTTTAATATCTTCCATCACTTTTTTCGGAGATATCATGTCTAACATATTTTCAAATCCAAAATCCACATTTAATTTTCCTTGTGTTTTTTTGGATTCCATCAAAGTGAATACCATCTTTAAAAAATCATTTTGCTTGTTCAGTGGTATCTCTGTCAACATGGAATCTGGTATATTCTCTGGTTTATTTAGCACATAACGTACTGTTTGTGTATTCGCATCATAAAAAGAATATACAACTGGTGCAAATTTCTCTTCAAATTCCTCATAACTGCGACACTCCAGATGTAGGTTTATCTCCTTCATCTTGTCATCGCTAAGACTGTCAATTCCTTTTACATCTCCTATTAAAGTTAATAAATCGAGCTTTTCCGGATTAATCTCTTCCAGAAGTAATGTGCGGTTTGTTTGATTAATTACTGCCACTGTTTCACACCCTTACCTTTCTATTTCATTCTTTATTTAATGCCCCGCAAATCTTTATCTCTTCATTTCCGACGGCTTTAAATCCTTATATTGTAATGTTAATTCACTGATTTCATCTTCAAATGTGATATCTATTTTAGAATCCAACGCCAGAGAATAACTCCTATTTTTCATTAAAATCTCCCGATTCTTCATAATCGTGCAATCTGAGTTATTCGTTAAAACTAAATTTTTATTAGCACCTGATTTGAAAAATATCTTTGATGCTCCTTCTAATCGTTCCTCTACATTACACTCTTCTAACATCTCCGCTAAAGATATCACCCGATTTGGCGATAACCGAAAGAGATTAAAAGATAAAGGCGGAATATCATATTCTGAGGCTGTTTTCGTGATATAAATATTCACTTTTCCTGTATAACTGAACTTACTAGGCGGAGGCGGCATATCTTCTGGTTCTGGCAATGCAATTGGTTTATGTCTGATTTTCCAAACAATAAAACCTATCACCCCTATAAAAAAGATCCCTCCTATTCCTACTGCAATATAAATAGGTGTATAATCTGGTTCTGGAAGCGGAGGAGGAGGAAGTAAAGAAGGGCCTTCTAAACTCTTTTTCATACTATCTCCTGATAAAATATTCGTCGGTAAATTAGAATAATCAAAATCGATTTCTAATTCTATATCCTCTATAACGGGATACTCCCATTCCAACTTTCCATTTAACAAAGAAACTATTTTCTGTTCTCCATTTACCATCATTGGTATATCAATATAATTAAAAATATCTTCTGTTAATAATTGTATATTTGAATTAACCGCATCATAAAAAGTGGCTGTTAATTTAGCTGTCCTCTCATAATGAGAAGCACTACTGTCTTCTGGTTCTCTATCTATATATTCCACTTCTATTTTAGGAGAAAGCTGATATTCCGTGATCACATCTACCTTCACTTGATTCCCCGTTTTTCCTTGGAAACTCAAATTAACTTGAACATTCGTTGGCTTTTTCATCTCTATTAAAGAATAGCGTTCTCCATGAAATTGTTTTGCACTCTCGGCTGTGAAATCCGTTTTTAAATTTTTAATCTCCGCTCCACTCGTCAAAAGTATTCTGACTTTATCAGCATAAGAAGACGGCAAGTTTATTTTTACTTCTTGTGTTATTTCCCCTACTTCTAAAATAGCAGCCGTATTTCTTTTTATTTTCAGCTTCTTATCCAAAATCGTATCAATTACCTTTTGAATCTCTACTGCATAAGGAACATAATAACGTTCTCCGTCTGTCGATTCCGATGCAGAAAAAATGGTATTTTCTATATCCTCCATCTCTTCCCCCAGACCTATCACATGGATTTTTGCTCCCATGTTTTTCGCCTGCTCTACTGCTTCCTGAAAAATTATCTTAGATTCCTTTGTTTCTTCTTCATTTCTCATCAAAATTTCACCATCTGATAAAATAATGATAGTCTTTTCTTTTGTATTTTCTTCTTCCAATAATTTGACTGCCTGTAACAGCCCTTCTCCTGCATTGCTATATCCTACATACTTCACATTCTCTGCGACTTTCATAATAGAACTTCGTTCATCGCTTTCTATGGGTTTCTGATTCGCTACTAATTCATTATTATAAGCTACAAATCCTATGTAATAATTAGATGGAAGACTATAAATTAATTGAGCTATACTGTCAATAGCGAGTCTATTTGGATCATTATCAACCATACTACCACTAGCGTCTAATAAAAAAATAATAGATTTTTTTTCTGTTTCCTGCTCTGTCGCTTTTACTTTTAGTGGTAAAAAGCTTATAGAGAAAATGAAAAGGATAAAACATATGATTGTACTTTTTATTCTTGTTCTCATTTACTATTATTTGCTCTTTCCTAGATATTCTTATGTTTACAATTATATCACTACAATAAGTTTTTACAATATATACTGTATATGTCCTAAATATTTTTTCACGAAATTTCTTTCCTGCTACTTTTTTTGTATTTTATGTCGAAATATCTCTTCTTTGTGCATTTGAATTTACAGATTAAAATGTAAATAGGAACGCTACGGCAAGGGACTATTCCAACGAAACCGCGCTTTCGCTCCGTTCCAGACGTAACGGACACTAAATTCG
>CAJUHN010000216.1 GCA_910585935.1 uncultured Lachnospiraceae bacterium
CTCCCGCTCCGTTCCAGACGTAGCGGACACTAAATTCGCAGCCCCGCTTCTTGCGGAACTGCTCATTAAGTGCCAACGTCTTCCAAGGGGCTTCTTTTGGAATAGTCCCCTGCCTTCCGCTAGTTTTTCGACTCTCCTACAAATTAGGAAACCCTTCATTACCTATCTCTCATTTCTGATAAATATTCTCTAATTCATCTATTCAATTATGATAGTAAATTAATTTACGCCATTTACATCTTTCCATTTTAATATTATAACATAATTTTACATTATCGCAAATTAAATCAATATCACACTCAATAATTTTATAAAATGAAACAGCAGTCTAAAATTTTAAGAATTACCCTCATGACAACGAGTCATAAAATACTATTTTATGTTAAATCAGCATATATCAATATTGTTTCATAGAGATAAAGTAACGCCTGAACGGTGCTATTGCGCAAGCAGACCCTTGGAAGACGTTGGCACTTAATGAGCAGTTTCGCAAGAAGCGAAACGGCGAATTTAGTGTCCACTACGTCTGGAACGGAGCGAGAGCGCGTCTGTATGTGCATAGCACCGTTCAGAAGTGAACCTTTCGCGACCATGAAACACAAAAACAAGAACAAATCTCCTCATTTTTTTAAATCTTCTAAAATCCCCTTTATCACTACCCTCTCATCAAATGGATATCTCACTCCTTTTATTTCTTGATAGTCTTCATGCCCTTTTCCAAATAAAACAATAATATCCCCATCTTGTGCATGTTCGATACTATAACGAATCGCTTCTTTTCTATTCGGAATTTCTATATAATTTCCATGGCTCTTTTCCATACCTATTTTGATATCTTTTATAATATCTTCCACTTCCTCAAATCTGGGATTATCTGCGGTTAAAATAGAAATATCCGCATATTTTCCCGCTATTTCTCCCATATCATATCTTCTTAATTTAGAACGGTTTCCACCAGCACCAAACACACAAACTAGCCTTCCCGGCTCATATTCTAATATCGTAGTCAACAAACTCTCTGTGCTCATTGCGTTATGTGCATAATCAATAATCAGATGCACTTTATCTGAAACATTCACGGTTTCCATTCTCCCACGGACTGCCATATGATACATAGCTTCTTTGATATCTTCTTCTTTCACCCCTTCTAAATAAGCGACAGATATCGCTCCTAACGCATTATAAACATTAAATCTGCCCATACTGCCCACTTTTAGATCCATCTCATATCCTCCGCTTATATGAAAAGATATCCCGATAAATCCCTGTTCTCTGATACAGCGCACATCACTTCCTTTTAAAATCGTAGTTCCTTCTATTTCTTTTGACATCAGACCAAAAGTCTTTTCCTCGCAAGTATGATTTTTTAATACTTCTTTCCATTTTTCATCATCCTGATTTAAGATCCCTATTCGACAATGTTGAAATAACTGACTTTTATAAAAAAGATACTCTTCAAAATCCTTATGTTCTCCTTCTCCGATATGATCAGGAGATATATTTGTGAATAGCCCATAATCAAATTCCATGCCTTCTACACGAAAGGTCTTAAATGCCTGTGAAGAAACTTCCATTACCACATGAGTGATATTTTCATCTGCCATTTGGCGCAATATTTTTTGTAATTCATAGGATTCTGGTGTAGTGTTTTTAGTTTCTATTTTTATATCTTTATAAAATGCACCTATTGTTCCTATAATTCCAACTTTTTTTCCCGCTTTTTCTAAAATAGCTTTGGTCATATAAGCGGTCGTTGTTTTCCCTTTTGTGCCTGTAATCGCTATGGTAGTCATCTGTTTTGCCGGATATTGAAAATATGCTGCTGAAAGAATAGCTAATGCCTTTCTGGTATTTTCTACTTCTATGATAATATGATCTTTATAAAGTTCTTCTTCTATTTTCTGTTCTGCTAAAATAGCTTTTGCCCCTTTTTCTAAAGCTTCTTTTGCATAAATATGAGCATCTAATTTCGCTCCTACCAGACAAACAAATAGACAGCCTTTCTGCACTTTTCTAGAATCATAAATAATATCTGTGATATCAGCTTCCTCTATATTTTTTTGACATTGATAAGGTAACTCTTTTAATAATTCTTTTAATTTCATAATTCCTCTCCTAATTATTCTCTTCTATCCATTTTTCAAATTCTTCCATATCCATTAATATTTTTCTGGGTTTTGTTCCTTCTTCTGGTCCTACTACTCCAGCTTCAGTAAGTTGATCCATGATTCTCGCTGCTCGATTAAATCCTATTTTAAATACTCTCTGCAACATTCCAATAGAAGCCTTTTCTTTTTCAATGATAAAGTGTCCAGCTTCTATAAAGTAATCATCTCTTTTTTTGTCTATGTTGTTTGTTCCTTCTAAAAGACTATTTTCTGTTATTTTGCTGGTAATTTCTTCATTATAATTTGCCACTGCCTGTTTCGCTAAAGACTCCACTACCTTGCTGACCTCTTTGTCTGAAATAAATGCACCTTGTACTCGAATAGGTTTTGGATATCCAGATGGATAAAATAACATATCTCCTTTTCCCAACAGTTTTTCTGCTCCATTCATATCAATAATGGTTCTAGAATCCACTCCAGAAGATACAGAAAAAGCGATTCTAGAAGGTACATTTGCTTTGATAAGACCTGTAATAACATTGACAGATGGTCTTTGCGTCGCAATTACTAGATGTATTCCAGCAGCACGCGCTAATTGTGCCAGACGGCAAATAGCTTCTTCCACTTCTCCCGGCGCTACCATCATAAGATCTGCTAATTCATCTATGATAATCACTATCTTAGGCATTTTTAGAGGTTTTTCCTCTCCTTCTACTTCCTTTATGCTCTCTATTTTATCATTATATCCTTTTAAATCTCTTACATTAACATCTGCAAACTTTTTATATCGCTCTGTCATTTCTGATACCGCCCAGTTTAAAGCAGCAGACGCTTTTTTAGGATCAGTGACAACTGGTATCATTAAATGTGGAATCCCATTATAAACACTCAATTCTACAACTTTTGGATCAATCATAATCAGTTTTACTTCATCTGGCATCGCTTTATATAAAATGCTCATGATCAATGTATTAATACAAACAGATTTTCCAGAACCTGTCGCACCTGCGATTAAGAGATGGGGCATTTTGGCGATATCGGCGACCACCGTTTGTCCCCCAATGTCTTTTCCCACTGCAAAAGTTACACGGGAAGGAGAATTTTGAAATTCTTTCGATTCTAATAAATCTCGTAACATCACTGTCAAATTCTCTTTATTTGGTACTTCAATCCCTACTGCTGCCTTTCCGGGAATAGGAGCTTCAATACGGATATCTGCCGCAGCAAGATTAAGTTTGATATCATCTGCTAATCCGACAATTTTACTCACTTTTACTCCTTGTTCTGGCTGTAATTCATATCGGGTGACAGATGGTCCACAGCTCACATTAGTAATGGTGACACCTACTCCAAAATTTTGTAATGTGTTTTGTAGTTTTTGTGCCGTCTTTTGAATTTCAGAATTTTTATCATGATTTATATCTAATCCTTGCCCCTGTTTTAATAATGTCAAGGAAGGTAATTCATAAACCTCTGATTCGCTCTCTTCTTCTATAGTTTGCCTTTTATTCTCTGACATGCTTTGAGGTTCTTGTTCCTCTTTTTGGGCTTGCCTCATCTCTTCTGCTAAACTCACATGTTCTGATGGATTCGCTTCCCTTTCTGAACTATCTTCCTTTGATGACCTTTTCTTTTCGTTCTTTTTAAGTTCTTCTTTTATTTCTGGTTCGATTTTCTTCTCTGCTCTTTTCTTTAATTCTCTTAAAGAAACTTCTTTTTTAGGTTCTTCTATCATCTCTGATATGTCAACAGTATAATCAAAGACTTCCTCTGGTATGGAAGAGTGAGCAAACTCTGGTGAAAAAATAGCGGTTGTTGGATCTATTGCAGATGGTTTTTCTTCTATTGTTGGCATAATTTCTCTCTGTGTGAAATCAACTACATTCTGCTTTTGTTTCTTGGGCTTTGATTCTACTTGTTTTTCCTCATTAATAGGGAGAGTCAGATTTAATTCATCGCTTTCTTGATAATCATAAGTAATTTCTTTTATATCATTCTGTTTTTTCTCTGGTTCTTCTAACTCGGTGAGAGAAACTCCTTTTCGTTTCTTAGTAGGAGGCTGTTCTTTTGGTTTATTTTTTACTACATGTTCTTGCGTTTTTCTATTTTTAGTTTGAAGATGATTCGCATCTTTTCTGAGTACTACATCTTCTCTCGCTGTTTTATAGACTTTACTGCTGCCTTTTTTCACACCATTAATGATGGATTTTTCTGTAATTAATACACAGCTTACAATTATCACTATTATTACAACAATATAACTGCCTACTGTACCTAAAAGTGGACGGAATATTTTACTTAAAATTCCTCCTATCAGCCCTCCCCCTTTATGTGATTTACTGGCTATAGCATAGTAACTAAAGAACTCTGTCTTTTTATCGAATGGAACAGTTATCATCTCTAGCAGCATACAAATAAATATATACAGGCAAATAGAAGAAATAAATTTTATTATCGCTTTTTGGCTATATCCATTTGAAATTAAAAAAGCTGCGCCTAAAAATAAATAGATAGGAAATACATAAGCGCTGATTCCAAAAATTCCAAACATGATATTACTCAACATTTTTCCGAAAGCTCCACAGATGCCGAAGTTGCTGAGCGCTAATAAAACTGCTGCTGCTAAAATGAAAAGAAGTACCACTTCTTTTTTCATGGCACTATCATAGTGTTCCTCTGATGTATATGTACTGCCTCTCTTTTTCGTACTGACACCACTTGTCTTTTTAGAAGACTTTGTAGCCTTTTTCTTTACGGTTTGAGCCAAAGCCGCCCCCTCCTAACACACTTCTTATTTATGTATTCTTTCTATTTCTTTACACACAATTTTATTTTACTATGTATTTTTGTTTAATTCAATACAAAATTTTCAAAAAAGCAAACATTTGTTCTTTTATAGTGGTTTTCCTGCTAGTACTTCTTTATAATCTTGATAATTTTTTTCTAATAAAGTTGGTGTATCTAATCCATAAGGGCACTTACTCTTACATTGATTACAATGCATACATTCTTCTATTTTTTTCATTTTCTTTTGGACTTCTTCTGTAAGTTGTAATTGAGAAGGAGAGCGACGCAGTAATAATGACATTCTAGCACAATTATTGATTTCAATTCCAACTGGACAAGGCATACAATAACCACAGCCTCTGCAAAATTCTCCTAATAGTTGTTTCCTGTCTTCTTCTATAATATGTTTGATTTCTTGTGTCATTTCTGGTGGAGCTTGTATATAAGAAATAAATTCATCTAGTTCTTTTTCTCTTTGTATCCCCCAGATTGGCAGTACTTGTTGATATTGTGCTAAAAATGCGTAGGCAGCCCTAGAATCTGTAATTAAACCTCCTGATAATGCTTTCATGGCAATAAATCCCATTCCCACTTCTTCACATTTTTCTACTATCTCGATATCTTTTGACGTGGCAAGATAGCAAAATGGAAATTGTAATACTTCATATAGACCAGAATCAATCGCTTCTTTTGCCACTTTAAGGCGATGATTTGTAATCCCAATATGTCTGATTTTGCCTTGTTGTTTTGCCTCTAACATAGCTTCATATAATCCGCTTCCATCGTTTGGTTTTGGGCAAAAAGATGGATTATGAAATTGATAAAGATCGATATAATCTGTTTGAAGATTATGGAGTGAAACTTCTAAATCTTTCCAGAAGGCTTCTGCTGTTATAGCGGCTGTTTTCGTCGCGATATAAACTTTATCTCGAATTCCTTTTAATGCTTCTCCCAGTTTCTCTTCACTATCTGTATAAAAACGAGCGGTATCAAAAAAGTTTATGCCATTTTGATAGGCTTTTTTTATCAAACAAATAGCTGCTTCTTTGGAAATTCTTTGGATTGGTAATGCGCCGAATCCGTTTTTATTCACTGTAATATTTGTTTTACCTAATGTAACTGTTACCATCTTTCATTCTCTCCTTATTGTTATATTTTTATTTCGATTTTTTAAGTATTAGTGTAAAAATGGAATTTCTGCATATAATAAGAGCAATAGGAAAATTAGGGTTACTGGTATAAATAAAAAGTATATCTGATTTTAAGTGAGTAAAAATATTATATCATGTATAGTTTTATTAGGAAAGGGTGATTTGTATGAAACGAATCTGGAATATATTCCGATTTTTAATCTTTAGCAGCGTTTTTTCCTTTCTTTTAGCTTCTCTTTTTCATTTTGCTTATGATTTTTTTGGACAAGGATTGATATTTAGTTTTTTCTTTCCGACTAACGAAAGTGTATGGGAACATTTGAAGTTGGCATTTTATCCTACTATTATTGTATGGCTATTTCTTTCTAATTCCCTTTCAGGAGCTATTTCTGGAAGCAGCTATAGTACATTGATTAGTATATTTGTTGTTTTATTTGGATATTATGGATTGAAATATGGATTTAAGTTAGAAGGATTATGGGTGGATTTGGTTCTCTTGTTTGTAGGGATATTTTTAGGACAATGTTTGGGAGTTTTGATGAAAAAGAAATACCCGGGAAAACATTTGTTTTTTTCGCTCAGCCATGTATTGTTATGGGGATTGGTATTTGCGTTTTTTACGCTGCACCCACCTTTAGAGTTTCCGGTTTTTCAGCCGCCTGTTATAGCTGTAAGGGTGGTGGAAAATGCGGGGAAGTATATGGGGGGATATGTTGTTATGTAAGATGGGGAAATTAGAATGTATTATGGGTCGGGGCATATGTTGCTGGGTTTCGTTGCTGGGTTTCCGCAGAGGGGAAGGAATGTTCCAACGAAGCCGCGCTCTCGCTCCGTTCCAGACGTAGCGGTACTA
>CAJUHN010000217.1 GCA_910585935.1 uncultured Lachnospiraceae bacterium
CGAGATATTCGTTCGTCTGAAAAAGTGATGTATCGGCAGATACTAGACCTTTATGCTACCAGTGTGGATTATAATCCCAAAGGCAGTGAATCAGTTGCGTTTTTTAAAATGGTTCAAAATAAGTTACATTATGCGGCACATGGACATACAGCGGCGGAGGTAATATATGAGCGTGCGGATGCGAGTCAGCCTTTTATGGGATTAAAAAGTTTTTCAGGTGATTTTCCTGCATTGAAGGATATAAGTATTGCCAAAAATTATCTTAATGATGAAGAATTAAAAATTTTAAATAATATTGTATCAGGCTATTTTGATTTTGCAGAGATTCAGGCTATGCGCCATAATCCTATGTATATGAGCGATTATGTAGAACATCTTGATAATATATTGAAAACTACAGGTGAAAGGATATTACAAGGAGCAGGAACAGTTAGTCATGTACAAGCAATAGAAAAAGCAACAGCAGAATATAAAAAATATCAGGTTCAAAATTTATCACCTGTTGAAAAAGAGTATTTAGAAAGTATTAAAAATCTACATAGTACAACAAAGAAAAAAGAGAAAAATTAGTGTAAAAATTGTGTTTATATATAAAAAAGTATTATAATTTTATTTTATAAATCACTAGATAATAATATCAATGTGAAGGTGGAATTTGAAGAAAACGAAGGAAAAGTACCTTTAGATAAGATTACAAAATAGGTGAAAAGTATCAATTAAAACTAAGAATTATGTATAAAATAATAGAAAGATAGATAGGATTAAGCTACATATTGTGTATATGATACTCTTCCAGTACTTTTATTTTGTAATATGCATTTTCATATCTTTCTGGTAACAAGGTAAGCAAGTTCTTTATGTTTATATTCATAAGTATTATTCTCCATGCTTATTATCGCACAAATTCTTCCCGTATGCAAATAAAGCTAGTGCATGAGGGGCTATGATAAGATTAAGGTATATGTGCTGAAAAAATTTGAATTGAAGACAAGATATATGCTTATTGCGATAAGGGATGAAAAAGCAGGTAATATAGAACATATTGAAATGGTAAGAAATTTAATGGCACTTTATTACAGAACTACAATAGCATTTTGTGAAAATGCTATTGTTTCCTGTAAACAATTTGGTGACATAAAAACAAAAGCCAAAACTTGTGAATATCTTAGACAAGTATCTAACTATATGGCAGAACATTTATATTTGATGACAAATTGTAAAATTTCAGTGATTGAAGACTATGTGGATTTATCAGACGATATACTTAATAATGAATGGGTACAAAGTTTTGAGAAAAATATGAATATAAACCTTAGTGACATATATCTTAAGTTTTTGACTTCAAAAAGTTATCAATCTTATATTACAGGTTGGCAATATGGAGTACCAAGTGAATATGCAATTCTTGATATTAATGGAGATGGTTATGAAGAACTAATTATTACTAGCAGGACAGGATGGTCGGATGATTACTTCTCTGTGTTTAGTTACGATAGAACTTTAGATGAAATATATGTATTTTTTACAAAGTATTATTTTAAAGGTCTACGATATTCTCCTCAATATCATGCATTAGTATTTAGCACTATAAATTCTAATATATATATTGGTTTTTGTGATTATTGGATAATAGAAGATAAACAGTTTAATGTTGATTTTACATTATTCTATGAAAGAAATTATGATACTCAAGAGATTTCATATAGCCTTACTGATTCAGGCAATAGTAGAATAATAACTGAAGTGGAATATGATTCATATATAAAGGATCTTGTTAATTTAGAATGGAAACAAATTCCATAGTTGATAGATATAATAAAAAGTTCCAAAATAGATTTGAATAAATACATAATATAAGATATTTTAAATTTTATTAAAACTGTTGATATTATAGATAGAAATAGAAAACGTAGTAATAGAAGTATAATTATTTTTAATGAATATGATTCTAACAACATTATTTTTTTTAGATAAACAGAGATTATAATTATTTAATACACAGATTTAAGAAGAAATATAAAGGTAATTAATTTTCTAATAATTACAGAAAGTGAACCATTACAAAGGAACATTTATTAAATTTTAAAATAGTGAAACAACCTAATTAAAGTTTCTGTAACAGAATTTCATGGAACTAAATAAAACTAATTTTGGTAAGTATCTTGACCTAATTACTCAAGAAGATATTTTATCACACGCAATAGAAAAATCATTGCAAAGGTTGTGACCCCTCATATTTCTGCTGTGGATTCTCTTTTTGGAATGCTGAAAGATGTCCCTTCTGATATTGATTTAGATTCTTTACGAAAGGAGCGATTGTTAAAATATGAAGATCATGTGTGATATCAACATTATCATTGAGATAAAACAGCACAAAAACAAGATGGCAGGGCAGGGTGAGGTATTTAAGATCTATTTCTTTCCGAAATCATATGTCAGCTACCGTAAGCCGAGGGCGGTCAGTGCATAACAGAGGGAACGGGCAAGACAGATGATGATTGTTAATAATAAGGCAAAGGGAGATTAAGCAAAATTTAATGGAATTGTGCGTGCGTTTGTGGTAGGATAACAGTACGGAATATTATTGACGAAAGGCATGGGATAAGTATGCGAAAATACTATGTTGACAATATACGTTGGATTATCATCTTGCTTCTTGTTCCCTACCATGCGGCAATGGCATGGAATGTATGGGGAGAACCAAATTATATTTATTTTGAAAGCAATAAAATAATTAGCAACATTGTGGTATTTTTTAGTCCATATTTTATGCCGCTTATGTTTCTCATTGCTGGTATTTCCACAAGGTTTGCGCTACAAAAGCGGACAATCGGACAATATGTTTTGGAAAGGACTAAAAGATTACTGATGCCATTTATTTTTGGAACAATGCTGATTATGCCTTTGATGACATATATTGCTGATAAATTTAATTATGATTATCAGGGAAATTTATTTCAGCATTATGCTGTTTTCTTTATGCGTTTTACTGATTTAACAGGTGCTGATGGCGGCTTTTCGGTTGGACAGTTTTGGTTTATTTTGTATCTGTTTCTTATTTCACTTATTGCTGTTGGAATTATCTTATTACAAAGAAAAATAATGTACTCAAAAGATATTGATATACCACTTGTGCTGATTTTTCTTTGGGGATTACCGTTACCTCTTCTTAGCGAACTGCTTTCGATAGGCGGAAAAAGTCTTGCAGAATATAGTTACGTTTTTCTTGTTGGTTATTATATTTTCTCAAATGATGGAGGAATCAACGAAGTAGAAAAATGGAAATGGATTTTCTTTTGTGTAGGTATAACAGCAACGGTTTTCAATGTATATATGTTTATTTGGTCAGATACGCAACACACATTGTTAAATATGATTGCTAAATATGTATCGGAGTGGTTTATGATAAATTCTTTGTTAGGGATAGGAAAAAGTTATTTGAATTTTAAAGGGAAAGTATCAAAATATATGTCAAAAAGGTCATATACTTTTTATATTTTTCATTTTATTTGGGTGGTGTTGTTCCAATATCTTTTGTTTCATGTATGTAATAGTAATATAATTTTACTATATGTTTTGCCAGTACTTTTTTCATATGGATCGACATTGTTATGTTGTGAGATTTGTAACAGAGTATCTTTCTTCTCTTTCCTTAGATGAGTTAGCATTTTCAGAAGATATAAAAAACGGAATATTGTTTACCTTTGGGTAGCGATTATCTTAATAGACAATCAGCTCCCTTTTTTATTTTCAGAAACTATCAACACAGCACAGAAAAAACGAGATATCAGAAATGATTGAGAGCGAGAATGAGGGACTCAAAAAATCAGCATGATCTTTCGACTTTTTTGTCCAAAGTATTGACATAGGTTCACATTTTCGATAAAGGTAATAAATACCTTATTCCATATATTCCTACTTTACAAAACAAAGATAAAATTTCATTCCTATTGAATATATGCGACAACAAGATGACGCTTTGCTAAAAATAATATGTTAAACTATTAATAAGAACATTGAAAACAGAATATTTTTTATCTAATTTATGGAAAGGTAGGGATATAGCTGATGGCATGGATGATAAGAAATGATGGCATCATATTTGAAGTTTCTGAAATTGTGACATTAGAACAAGAACAGAGAGAAGATATCATGTCTTCTCTGGCGTGGCTATATGATCATACAAAATGTATTGTGACAGGCTATATGATAATCAAAATGTTTGTAATATGGTCGAGAAGTAAAAACCGATATCTTACACCTGACCGATATCTGACTTCTTATACTTATAAAGAAAGATCTGGATATTTGACGGTTGATTATATTTTAAGGATTCGAGATGTCCTAAATGAAGTTGATTTTAGAATGAGAATGAATGACAGCCAGTTTTCTGAAAGTATAGTAATGCAGGAAAAATATTTAGAAGAATTTTTTTTACTTTGGCGAATTACAAAGATTCAGCTTGAGCAGGAATTTATATATGCGTTTGATAATGGTGATGAAAGGAAGGAATCAGGATACGAAAACAGCATAACTTTCATAGATAAATCGGCAGGATTTGACTGGACAATCATTATGAGTTCTTTCTTAGATGCAAACCAGAAATTTAGGAAAAGTGCAGTTGTTCTGAAAAATGGCGAGAAGATTAAACTGGTTGATTTTATTTCAAGGAGATGGAATATACCTGTTTCATATAATCTAGGGATTGTTAATCGTAAATTGGCTGCGAGAAGACTTTCAGAAGGCAGGTCAGTTTATTCCATATTAGGTGAAGCAGGATATGGATGGAGCAGAGTTCTTTCATATATTGAGGCAATTCGGCGAAGTGAAAGTTCAAAAATTGAGAGGAGGATGGGATTATGGTAAAGAACAAGAACATTTTTTATCAGGAAATAAGGAAAAATGCAATGCTCGTTAAAGATGAAATCAAGAAGGACGCCAATATAGTCTGTATTCTTGTAAAAGCGTTTGAGGCTTTGTTGTGGTTAGAAGATATTACTAGAAAAGAAGGACTTTTGGCATTGGAGGAAGCACGAGAAGATGAAAAGATTGCCAGTCTTGTTTTCGGTGAGGAACTCTCAAGGATTATCCATTTTGTAGTTGATGGGATGGATCAGGAAAACATAGAGGATATCTGTTTCAAGAGGTACTATTCATGGAGCTATTCAGGTTTGGAAGGCTTTTTATACCTTTTATATTTCGATGTAGCGCTTGAAATTCAAGCAGGAGTCAGTCATCAGTGTATGGAAGAAGGGATAAGGTCACTTATGCCCGATGAAGTGAATAAGGAAATTGACAAATTTTTAACAGAAAAAGATAGAATGGAACACCAGAGAACAGAGGATTCATGGGAAAAACTTTATGACCGCAAGCTACAGGTACAGGAAATATCAAACGAATATTATATTATCAGGCTTGTAGATTATTGTTTTACCGTTATGAATGATATAGATTTACAGAGGCTTCTCAGGGATGTTGAAAATTGGAATCTTGTATTATTGATGAAGGGGCTTAGTGGGGCAGCATTAAAAAAGATTCATGATAACATTTCTGAAAGGATTGCCATTATGCTTTTGGAAGATATGGAATATATGGGACCTGTCAGACTGGTAGATATAGCTGATACGACCAGCAAAATTTTTCAAGTTATGTTGAAGCTTTCTAGTATAAATGAGCTGTCCATTCCCGGAAATCTGTCAGATATATTTGAGATATGCAATATGGCACAAGATTCAGAAAAAGAATCTCCAATTCTCAAAAAAAGATTTATGGGAATGACAAACAAAGATATTCAAAAAGTGCTTAATACCGTGCCGAGAGATACGCTTTGTATTGCAATGAAGGGTTGGGATTCTGAACTTAAAAGACTTATTTTCGGTAATCTTCCGAGACCGGCAGCAGGAATGGTAAGGAACGATTTAGAGAAAATTGACAACACACAAAGAGAGATTGAGGAAGCCAATAAAAAGATAGAAATGGTCATTTCAAGATTAGAAGATTGTGGTGAGATATATGTTAGGGCATAAGGTGCATTTTTTAACATTCAAATATGAATGTCTTATATTTCCTGCTGTAGTAGATACAGAAACCAGCATTGTTTAGTTCTTTAAAATCTCTTTGACGAGTTCGTTCGTTACTATCGGGAAAAAGGGAGTAGTACGCTGCTTTTATATCGGGAAATTCAGGCAATACTGGAGGATCGCCTAATTCTTCAGGAGGATATGTTTCAGGATCTTCGACCATAAGTTCGTCCCTGTAGAAGGTATATTCATCATAGGCTGATTCATAGTTCCGCAAGTCCTCCATATATGTTCGTGGAAGGTTGTCGATGAGTATCACAAGGCGGTGCAAACGTATCAGATGCTGTCTATGGCGACCTTTGGCAGTTTCGTCAAAAACGGCATTTTTATCGGATAGGATATAGTTATTTCCAGACTTTTGGTATTTTACATTGAGCACACCACAGTCACGAAGATCCTTGAGGTCGCGCTGCAACATGCGCAGGCTGATATGAAACCGTTTCATAAGCTCATTAGGACCATGATAATATGTGGTAGTAATGTGGTAGTATATGTTTAGTTGACGTATCATTTTTGAGGGATATTTTTTATCCATTGAAACCTCCACATTTATGGAATATAGGGAAAATTTAATGGTATTATAACATAACAAAAGAAGTTATGCGATAACAATTTAACGAATAAAATATCATTCAGTAGGTGATTGTGAAAGTTGAAAAGGGGACGCTACGGCAAGGAAGTATTCCACCGAAGCCGCGCTCTCGCTCCGTTCCAGACGTAGTGGTACTAAATTCGCAAATCCCGCTTCCCTGCGGGTTTGCTTATTAAGTACCAACGTCTTCCAAGGGGCTTCTTATGGAATA
>CAJUHN010000218.1 GCA_910585935.1 uncultured Lachnospiraceae bacterium
ATTAAGTGCCAACGTCTTCCAAGGGGCTTCTTTTGGAATACTTCCTTGCCTTCGCTAGGTTATTGGCTTTTCTACTCTATAAAAAGCGAATCTCATGATAACTCTTTCTCTATTTTTTTACCTTATTTATAATAATCTATAAAATTCTTTTTTATCACAGCCAGAAATCTACTTTTTTTCAGATAGTAAAAGTACTTCCTTCCCTTCTCCTTGACAAAATATCTGCCATAATTTACAATACCCTTACAGGGAAAACCGTTAGATACCATGTATCAAAGACACCCTTCATACTTTAAAAAGTTAAGGAAGGAAACCACAAATCACCTATGAAACATAAAAAATCATGGAAACAAATATTCTCTCTTATCATAGTCATTTTATTAATCACCCTATATCTCCTCACTTTATTAGCCGCTATCTTTGATCGCTCTGAAACAAAAAGCTTATTTCAAGCTTCTCTCTTTTGTACCTTTGTCATACCTATATTACTATATACTTATCTCTTTATTTATAAATTAATCCATAAAAAAGATAAATAAAAGAGCCTAAATCATTTTCAAACGATAAAAAATATAAAAAGAAACAAACACACTTTCATCTATAAATTAGCTTATGATAAAAACTAGCACAGGGAAGGAAGTATTCCATAAGAAGCCCCTTGGAAGACGTTGGCACTTAATAAGCAGTTCCGCTAGAAGCGGGGCTGCGAATTTAGTGTCCATTACGTCTGGAACGGAGCGAAAGCGCGGCTTCGCTGGAATACTTCCTTCTCTGTGCGGAAATCTTAACCTTCCTGTGAACTGAAACAAAAGATTTTATTATTCTCTTTCCTTCTTTAACATTATCCATACAACCCCTAATGTAAGTATCTCTGTAATAGGCATAGTGAGCCATATCCCATCTAATTTCAAAAATATAGGAAGCAGATAAACCAACACCCCACTAAAAGCAATCCCTCTCACAAAACAAATGATGAGCGCTTTTGCCGGTTTCAAAACCGCTTGAAAATAATTACTATAAAAATTATTCCATGCCATACCTCCAAAAGAGCAAAAATAAATTAAAATCGCTCTCGGCGCTAATTCCATAATCTCTTTTGTAGGATGTAAGAAAATCTCAATTACTGTTTTAGGGAATAATATTCCTAGTAAAGTAATAATAAGCCCCACAGAAAATGCTGTTATACCCGCTATTTTACGCACTTTTAAAATTCTTTCTCTTTTTCCTGCTCCATGATTTACTGCTATAATCGGCTGTGCTGCCTGTGAAACGCCATTACTTAACGACATCACAATAATTGCTGTATTAGAAATAATTGTATATACTGTAACACCAATATCGCCTGCATATTTTAATAACTGAATATTAAAAAGTAAAATAATAATTCCACTTGACATTTCCACTAAGAAACTAGAAAATCCATTTTTTAAAATAATTCCTGCATAAGAATAAAAATAAGAGAGCTTCCATTTTTCTTTCACTATTTTTAGATTATTTCTCTCTCCCCAAAAATGAAATAGTAAAATAATACAAGTAGTAAAAGACCCTAACACACTTGCCGCAGCAGCTCCTTTCATTCCATAAGGCAAGATAAAAATAAAGATATAATCCAATATAATATTTAAAACTCCTCCTGCTATCACTGCTATCATAGCATGTTTTGGCGCTTTATCATTTCTGACAAATGCTTGTAAAAAGCTAGAAAACATAAAGCATGGAATCCCTATTACTAAAATTTTTCCATATTCTTCTATATATTGTAATGTTGTTTCTGTACTCCCTAAAGCTGTTACAATTGGATAAAAAAAGAACTCTCCTAATAAAACATATAAAATAGCAATCAAACTATTGCACAAAAGCGCTACTGTAAAATATCGATTCCCCTCTGATTTCTTTCCTTTTCCAAAACAAAAAGAAAGTAATACACTGCCTCCTATTCCAAATAGTAATCCTGTTCCAAAGAATAAACTAAATAAAGGCAATAAAATATTGAGTGCTGCAATCGCATCTGCTCCTAGTCCTTTTCCTATCATAATAGTATCTGCTAATACATATATAGATGTCACCATCGTAGCGCTCACAGAGGGCAGCAGATAGCCTATAAATAACTTTTCCACAGGGTCTTTCACCAAATCAACTTGCTTGTTCATCATAAAACCTTTCAAAAACTGTTTTTCTCAGTTTCTTTTAACCATTCCTTTTTCTTTTAATAATAAATTTAATTTCTCTCTTGCCTTCCCTCTATCCTGTACTAAAATAGTAGCAAATCCAAATTTCTTAGCTGCTTCTAAATTCTCCACAAGATCATCTAAAAATACTGCTTCTTTGGGATTGACATTATATTTCTGGATTAATTCTTCATATATTTCTTTCTCTGGTTTAATTGCCTTTATTTCATAAGAAATTACTCTCCCATCTACATAATTTAAAAATTCAAAGCATTTTATCGCTTCTTCAAATGTAGTTTTCGCATAATTAGAGAGCAAATATACCCGATATCCCTTTTCCTTTAATTTTTTTATCCATGAAACAGAATCTGGAAATTCTTTTACAATATGAATTCTTTCCTCCCAAACTTCTTTAAGCTCTTTCTCTAAATCTGGAATTTCTTTTCTACAAGTTTCAAAAATCTCTTCATCTGTCATAGCCCCACGATCTGCTTCTCTCCAAATATCACTCATAAATAAAGCCTTTGCGATTCTTTCTTCTGTTTCTTCTGTGAAATGAAAAGAATGTAAATATCTTCGCCATGGAAACTCCGCCAAAACATTTCCGATATCAAAAACTATTGTTGTAATCATTTTTTCCTTTATAAACGAAGAAAAGAAGAAACAGAAAAATCTGTCTTCTTTTCTATTTTTCTCCTCATCTTATTTTATCTTTATAAAAAATTCTATTTCTGTTCTATTATCTTCACAGTAGCGCTTGTTCCTAATCTGTCTGCTCCTGCTTCTATCATTTTCTCGGCTGTTTCATAATCTCTAATTCCACCAGAAGCTTTTACAAGTGCTTTTCCATTCACCACTTTTTTCATAAGAGTCACATCTTCTGGTGTCGCTCCGCCTTTACTAAAGCCTGTTGAAGTTTTCACAAAATCTGCTTTCGCTTCTATAGAAAGCTCACAAGCTTTTTCTTTTTCTTCTTCTGTTAAAAGACACGTTTCTATAATCACCTTTAAAATCGCTTTTTCACTGCAGGCTTGTTTCACTCTTTTAATATCTTCTTTTACGATATCATACTCTTTATCTTTTAATGCTCCTATGTTGAGTACCATATCAATTTCTTGTGCCCCATCTTTGATCGCCTGTTGGGTTTCAAATACCTTCACTTCTGTACTCACCGCACCTAAAGGGAAACCTACTACAGTACAAACCTTTACTTCACTTCCCTTTAACTGCTCTGCTACTAATTTTGTGCGATATTGATTCACACATACCGACATAAAATTATATTTTAAAGCTTCTTCACAGATTTTTAATACTTCTTCTTTAGAAGCATCTGGTTTCAAAATGGTATGGTCAAAATATTTTTCATATCTCATAAAGTCTACCTCTTATTTTCTTTTTATAATCGCATCTCTTTCTGGACCGTTGGATACTAATGTGATCGGCACACCAATTTCTTTTTCAATTTCATCAATATAATCTTTACATTCTTTTGGAAGTTCTTCATAACTCTTGATTCCTCGAATTTCACAGTTCCAGCCCGGCATCACCTTCCATACTGGTTTCGCCTTTTCTAACTGTACTGTAGTAGGAAAATCTTTTGTCACTTTTCCGTCAATTTCATATCCCACACACATAGGAATTTCTTTTAGATAACCTAAAACATCTAAAACTGTCAAAGCGACTTCTGTAGCACCCTGAACACGGCAACCATATCTAGTAGCTACAGCATCAAACCAACCCATTCTTCTTGGACGTCCAGTAGTAGCACCAAACTCTCCTCCATCTCCACCTCGTTTTCTCAGTTCGTCTGCTTCTTCGTTGAAAATTTCACTCACAAAAGCACCTGCTCCTACTGCACTGGAATATGCTTTTACTACAGTTGTGATATTTTTGATTTCATATGGAGGAATACCTGCTCCAATCGCGCCGTATGCTGCTAGTGTAGAAGAAGAAGTCACCATTGGATAAATTCCATGATCTGGATCTTTCAAAGAACCTAATTGTCCTTCTAGTAAAATATTTTTTCCCTCTTTTATCGCCTCATGTAAATAAGCAGAAACATCACATACATAAGGTTTTACCATCTCTCTATATTCTATTAAAGTCTGAAATACCTCTTCTGGCACTAATGTTTCTTTCTGATATAAATGTTCTAATAACACATTTTTTATTTCACAAACTCGCTCTACTTTTTCTTTCAAATAGTCTTCATCAAATAACTCACTCACTTGAAACCCGATTTTTGCATATTTATCAGAATAAAAAGGAGCTATTCCAGATTTTGTTGAACCAAATGACTTTCCTGCCAGACGTGCTTCTTCATAAGTATCCAATAAAATATGATAAGGCATTAAAATCTGTGCTCTATCAGAAACCAAAATCTTTGGTGTAGGCACACCTTTACTTTCTAATTCCTTAATTTCTTTTAATAAATATGGAATATTTAATGCAACACCATTTCCGATGATGCTTGTTGTATGATTATAAAATACGCCAGAAGGCAACAGATGTAATGCAAATTTTCCATAGTTATTTATAATCGTATGTCCTGCATTGCTTCCACCCTGAAAACGGATTATGATATCCGATTCCTTTGCCAGCATATCTGTAATTTTTCCTTTTCCTTCATCTCCCCAGTTTGCTCCTACAATCGCTCTTACCATTTGTTTTTCCTCCTAAATTATAAACCTTAAGTTTTTATGGCACTCATAAATTTTTCCTCTCTTACTATACCCTATTTTTTATTATAAGTAAAATCAATGTTTTTTATATATTCTATAATTATTAATTATATTATTCTTTTTTCAAATCTTTTAATAATCTTTCCGCTGCTATAGATTTTATATGATATTCTTTTGTCACAATACAAAAATTCCTTTTGGGTATCTTTTTTTTAAATTCCAATACAAATAATTCCCCACTTTGAATATATTTATCCGCAAAATTTCTCACCACACTGGCGATTCCCATGTTTCTTAAGGCAAATTGTACGATTATATCGCTAGTTGCCAATTCAAACTCTGGCATAATGACGACATTTTCCTTTAATAAAAATTCATCTATAAACGCTCTTGTGCTAGTGTTCTTTTCTAAACAAATGATAGGAAGCTTTTCTAAATCTTGAAAGCTCAAGCGCTTTCCCTTTAAATGCAAAAATTTATTTCCCGCAACAAATACATCTTCCATTTCTTTTATTGGTTCTATCTGAACATGATATGCTTCATTGATCGGAGAACTCACCACTCCAAAATCGATCTTTCCCTCTTCTAAATATTTCAAAGTTTCTGGTGTCGGTCCATTTGTCACTGTGATTTTAATTTCTGGATACTTTTCATGATATTTTTCTAAAAAAGGAAGAAGATAAAACTTTAATGTCATATCGCTCGCCCCGATGTGAATCTCTCCTGCCTTTAGATTGAGCATCTGCATAATTCTATCTTCCCCTTGTAATATCAATTCATATCCTTGTTTAATATAAGAAAATAAAACCTCACCCTCTAAAGTGAAATTCACCCCTTTAGAAGTTCGCATAAATAAAGTAACCCCGAGCTGATTTTCTAATTGTTTTAGTCCCTGACTGACTGCTGGCTGTGAGATAGACAGATATTTGGCTGCTGCTGTGATGCTTTTGCAGATTCCAATGGTATAAAAAATTTTATAATATTCTAAGTTAATATCCATATAACCAAACCTTTCTTTATTCTTCCTTATGAAATTGATAGGTCTTTTATCCTAAAGTTAATTCCTTTTTCAATTTTCCTTTATAAATGTTATTATCTGTTCTGCTGTTTCTCTCCATTGTTCCTCTGCACTTATTCTCGCTTGTTTATCCTTACTTTGTTCTCCATAATTTCCAAACTGTGCATGATTACCCCCTTCTATTAAAATTTCTGTCACATCACTCGCCAGCCCTATAGAAGAAGTATATTTTTCCATATTAAGCACACCATCTTCGCTTCCATAAAGTGATAATACTGGAATATCATTTAATTCCTTTGTCGGATAAGCAGCGAGTAGAATAAGTCCTTGTACTCTTTTATCATAGGCTGCAAATTCTGCTGCCATCGCACCTCCTAAAGAATGTCCTCCTACATACCACTTTTGTATCTGTGGAATATCTTCTATCACCTCTTTTGCAGCATCAGGATTTAATACAGCTAAGTGAAAAGGCATTTTCACCAATATACAACACACCTCTTCTTTTATCTGATTCAAAATTGGTTCATATGCCTTTTCCTCTACTTTCGCTCCCGGATAAAAAATAAATCCCTTCTCTGCTTCTAAACCTCCATAAATAATATAATTCTTTTTCTCTATTACATTATCATAAATCATATCATATTCTTCTGCATGATAATAGTCAGAAACATATATGCCAAAAGCTATAATACTGATAATTAAAATACAGACTAAAATAAGAGCACTGATTTTTATTATTTTTTTCTTCTTTTTCACAAATACCCCCATAGAACCACAAAAGTTCTTCTCTTTTTTATTTTATAAATTTATATTACTACTTTTTTTATTTCTTGTAAACTCAGCATTTTTCTTTCCTTAAATTTTTATTCTCCAATTCTTATTTTCCGGAATTTTCATTTAAATATATTACTATTCAGCTTAAAATCAAAGTGGGGCGCTCCGGCAAGGAAGTATTCCAACGAAGCCGCGCTTTCGCTCCGTTCCAGACGTAGCGG
>CAJUHN010000219.1 GCA_910585935.1 uncultured Lachnospiraceae bacterium
CCAGACGTAGCGGTACTAAATTCGCAACTCCTTATGGAGCTGCTCATTAAGTACCAACGTCTTCCAAGGGTCTGCCTTGGGGTATGTTAGCGCGGCTGCGTTACTTTATGGCGATGGCGTAGATGCGTAGATTGGATTTGAGATAAGGCTACTATAATCCTAATGGTTTTAGAAAATGGATATTTGTGATAAAATGAGGGGATAAATCTAGGGTTATAAAAGGATTTAAAGATGTTTAGAATAAAAATATGGTTAATCATATTACTGCTATCTTTGGTAAATTATGTAATAATCACAACAGTTGTAGATATTATATTAATGGGGGCATTACACTTTCGATTTTCATTGAAATATAGATTAAAAAAATTTGTAATTATTAAACCAAATAGGATAGATTTTCAGAGTGGAAATGAATGTTCTGCCTTTTCAGCGGCATATGTTTTAAGGCATCACGATATTGAGAGAAGTGGCGATGATTTATATGAGAGAATGTCCAATAAAATGAAGAATGGATGTGTCTATCCAAAAGGAATACAAAGATTACTTTCTCAATATGGTTTTCGAGTGAAATATTGTGCTGGAAATATAAATGCCTTAAAGAATGAAGTCAGCAAAGGGAATCCTGTGATTGTAATGATAAGAACATATATGGATAAAACGTGGCTACATTATGTGCCTGTTGTTGGTTATGATGAACGGTATATTTTCATCGCAGAGTCATTAGAAGAATTAGCTAACTGTGACGAACAATATTATAACAGGAAAATAGAAATTAAAGGGTTTAAAAAATTATGGAATACAAGTATGGTGAAGATGCCACTTTTTCGTAATAGTTACATTACGATAGAGGAAAGAATATAAAATTTTGGTTTATTAGTCACTCACCTATAATATATCTCTGTTGTTTAAGACTTTGAGAGAATAGTTTGTAGGTATAGGATGTCCCTTTTACCTTTTGTGTTGATGGAGCTAGGCGCTGGCGATTTCGCTAATAGCGGCTTGTAACCAAGTAACCAAAGATCGGCTGTGATATAATCAGTTCAACAAATCGAAATTGTTGGAGGTAATTGATTATGTTGAAAAAAATAAAAATAATAAATAGTATTATAAACATAATAATGGGGTCATCCATTGGCGTTTTTATCGGACACGGAATATATGTATTCTGGGATTACAAGACACATCCTGGTTTATATGCTATGCAGTCTGCCCTATGGTATACAAGCATTTTAATTTATGGTATATGTATGATTGTTGCTTTGATAGTAGGCATTATAATAAAGCTAATTATTCGGCATACATTAAAACAGCAGTGAATTCCGGTTTGCAGGGCAGTTACTGACAACAGGTAACTGCCCATTCAGTCATTTTGACGATTGGAAAATTTCATAGGTGTTTATCAACACGAAGGGTAAAAGGGATTATAGGATTTCGTGCAAAAGATTTTTATACTATAGATATAAGGTTTTTATCCTATTGTTATCATGAAACTATTTTTTCAAAAAGTAGAAAAGCCAATGAACTAGCGAAGGCAAGGACGTATTCCAAAAGAAGCCCCTTGGAAGACGTCGGCACTTAATGAGTGGTGCGGTGACGCGCCGAGAATTTAGTGTTCGTTACGTCTGGAACGGAGCGAAAGCGCGGCTTCGTTGGAATACGTCCTTGCCGTAGCGTCCCCTTCTAACTTTACAGTCGATGAAACAATAACATTTTTATTCTAAATTTAGGAAAAAAGTATTTGCAAAATGAAAGTATTTGTGGTAATATAAATAATATGAAATGGATTTTATGGACGTTATGCTATGGTGTTTCGCCATGGTGGAGTTTTTTTACCGATACAACATTCGGATATGCGCAATTCGCGACGCAAGCGCCTACTGTGCTATAAAAAGGATCCTGCGGTAATAGCACAGTAGGCGCCTGGTTCGCTGAAGTGTCATAACCAAATAAGTGCTAGTAATTTTTAAAATAAAATTTTTAGCATAGAATCCATGAAAGTTAAAAAAGGGCGTTGTAGCGAAATATGCTTTCCTTTGAAGCAGACATTAGTAAAAATGTTTATTTCAAGGGGAAGCATATTTTATATTTTTTAAAGTGCAGCTTGGTATGAAAGAATAAAGTATCATAAATTAGGAAAGTAGCTGTTCAAGGGAGAGAGATATGAAGAATACAAATAGTAATACTCTATGGGATTCTTTACAAAAAAAAAATCACAATATAGAAATTAATATGGATTCTTTGGAGAGAAAAAGGACAGGTAGTTATTATACTGATATTGAACTAACTGATATAATGATGCATGAGTTGGTTTCTAATCTGATAATGGCTGGTAAGCCAATATATGAATATCGCTATTTAGAACCCTGTGTAGGAGCAGGTAATTTTGTGTTTTCGTATCTTAAGGCTGTAAAGACATTCGGAATGGAAAGTGATAAAGCAAGGATATTGCTGAATAATATATATGTTGCTGATATAAATGAAGTTGCATTACAAGGCTATTCCGATTCGCTGAAAGAAATAGCGCGATTATATTGGAATATAGAATTGGAAAATTCATATTTTGAAGAACATATAGGAACAGGCTTATTAGTTGATATTACGGCTTCTATATTGAAGTATATTCCAATAGATGAAGTATTTAAACAAGAAGTTTTGAAAAATGGATTTGACATAGTGGTAACAAATCCACCATATAAAAATCTTAAAGCTGAGAGAGGACATTATAGTAATGATGAAGAATATGAAATAGATAAAGGAAAATATACATCTATTTCAAAAATAGTAGATAAGAAATTCAAGTATTCTATAGATGGAATTTTAAATCTATACAAACTATTTGTTGAGGAAATAATAGATAGGTATGCTAATAATAATGCCTTTATTAGTCTATTGCTTCCTACCTCGATTCTGTCAGATAAAACATGTATAAAATTACGGACACATATTCTCAAAGATATGAATCTTTTATCAGTAAAAATGATGGGGGAAGGTAGTAGCTATATTGATGCAAAAAAAGCTCTTAGTGCAATCTTAATACATAAAGGAGAAAAAACAAGCACGGTAAATGTTGTCAAAGACTTTTGTAAATATCCTGAAGATTTCACTAATATTCATATTGATGATATTTTGAATGATAATACAGGCAATTCTATTTTTGCTATTACAGAGGAAGAGTATAAGGAATTACGAAAATTAAGACAATTTCCTGTTGTCAAAGATTTAGATTTCATTATTAATCTTCGTGGAGAGTTAGATTTGACAGCAAATAAAAAACATATTATTTCTGAGAACAGTGGTTTTCCACTGCTTAGAGGAAGAAATATTGGTTATTATAGTCTGAATGATACAGAAGAAAATGAGTTTGTTGATACAGAGTTTATTAAAACTACAAAGAAATGTTGCTATATAGAAAAGGAAAGAATAATATGTCAACAAATTGCCAATATGAATAAAGAACGAAGAGTGACATTTGCATTAGCTCCAAAAAATTATGTACTTGGAAATTCATGTAATTTTATTTCTGTCAATGATAATATGTATGGTATTGATATTTATGCCTTATTAGGATTGTTTAATACAAAGATAATAAATTGGCTGTTCAAACTAACAAGTAGTAATAATCATATAAATAATTATGAAATAGACTGCTTTCCCGTTCCTGTAAACTCATCTTATTTAAAAAAAATATCATTATTAACTCGCATTTTTCTTGAAAGCAAAGATAATACATTAGTTGATGAAATTGAACAATTAGCACGAGCTGCTTATGGATTGGATGAAAATATAGAGGAAAAAAATAGGGATAAAAAAGTGAACGCTTACTTAGAGGATATACATTATATAATACCTATTATTGATTATGGAATGGCAGAGAAAATTTTAAAGGGTAAAGAGTCAATTTCCGAATATATGAAAGGATTGAATAAATTTGAATGTAATATAGCGAAAGGTATTACTGATAAGTATATAAGTTTATTCAACGGCTTTATACTAAACCATACAACATTTAAATTAAGCGATTTAGATCTGGAGATGATTAAATCGATTCCAGCAGGCGGAAGTTGGAAAAACATACCGATGGAAACAGTAGAAAAATCAAAGCGGTTAAAAAAGATTACTCAAACTGGCGGAAGAACCACACTATATGGAAGAATAGATTATAATAAACCCAGTTATACGATTACAACCTATTTTAATAGACCAGGAAATGGCACATATGTACATCCTGTTCACCAAAGAGTTTTATCAGTAAGAGAAGCTGCAAGATTTCAGGCATTTCGTGATGATTATTATTTTTTTGGAAATAAAACACAGCATTTAAAGCAAGTTGGAAATGCTGTACCTACATTACTTGCTTACCAAATTGCTAGAGAAATAAAGAAAAAGACAGGATGCTGTAAATCGATAGATTTATTTTGCGGTGCAGGAGGAATGACAGTTGGATTTAAGGAAGCAGGAATAATTTCTTTATTGAGTAATGATATGGAAGAAAGTGCCTGTATAACGCTAAAAATAAATAATCCAGAAATTCCAGTTTTATGTGGAGATATAACACAAAGTAACATCAAAGATATAATTGAAACTGTTGCTAAAGAAGGCGAAGCAGATATTATCTGCGGAGGACCTCCTTGTCAGGGATTTTCGATGGCTGGTTTTAGGTCAGATAATGACCCTCGGAATCAGCTTTTTAAAGAATTTGTGGATATTGTAAAACGGGTAAATCCCAAAGTCATAGTTTTTGAAAATGTGGAGGGACTTCTCAGCTATCAAGGAGGTAAAACATATAGAGAAGTCCATACATTATTTTCGGAATTGGGATATAATACAGAAGGAAAAACATTGATAGCAACTTATTATGCTGTTCCTCAGAAAAGAAAGAGAGTAATCATAATTTGTACAAGAAATGATTTAAGTATATTACCATCAGATCTTTTTCCTGAACCAATTACAGTTACTGATGAAGAACAAGTAACGGCACGGGAAGCTATATTTGATTTAGAAAATGTAGAGTGTAGAGAAAAAGCAAAATATACAGAAGCGCCAAAATCAGATATTTTAAAATTTTTCAAAGGCGAAATTTCTTATGAGGAATTTGTATCTGGGAGGATAACAAAAAGGTCATTCTCTAATGAAGCAAAAGATTTTATTATTGGAGCTGATGGACAACTTGCTTTAAATATTATATAAAAAAGAAGATGGGGCTGATGATGAAATTAATAGCCCCTTCTTTTTTAGAGTGAGGAGATAATGCGTTTTTCAATCATTTCAACTAAATAGATTACTTCTTGTTTATTGATAGGGATATTTAGAGAATTTTCAATATGACTACAAATATTACTCAATAAAATTATTTCAGATGAAGATAGATTGTGCTTATTATTGCGATTATTCTTTTCGTGATAGTCAAAAACAGATTCAATAGCAATTCTTATATATCGGTCAATTTCATCTTGATTTCTGCCTGTGTAGTGGCGAGGCTTTTGGTCTAAAATCTCTCCTCTGGAATTAAATTTATAGGAATACTTAAAATAATCATAATGAGGTTCTAAAAATGCTTTTATAAGAAAAGATTTACCATTATTAGGACATGATTCAAGTATTGAATATAGTATATACATAAAATTAGCCATATTTTGCTTTAAAGCATCTCTGTAGATTGTAGATATTTTATCGGGATGGTTTTTATAGTTATTACATATATACTCCCATATCAGTTTAGATTGCCATGACATTGGATATATACCTGTTCGTTTTTCGATTTCTATCATATTCTCGATATCAGTGAGTTGCAGCCTATCTCTTTTAGAAGAGTTATTGCTGCTTAGCATAGGTTGAAGATAACAAGAATCGTGTACAAATCCAAGAGAAATTGGACCTATATGATCTGCCGAGATTCCATCAAAGAAAGAGCTTCCCATGAACTGGTTTGCAGCATGAATATTGCCATCACTCCAATATTCATAGGCTCGTCTGTCTTTGGTGTAAGACTTTAAATTTTCCTTTGAACGTCCCATATCCTGTGCTGCACGGCAGCAACGGTTATAAGTATGAAAACCATCATAGCGGTCAGGAAAATTGGACATTGCTCCAGGACCTAAACATTTTTTTCAGCCTTTACGACAGGCATATTCCAGCGCATCAATAATTTCGTCCTTTTCAGCAGTCTTATAATTTAACTCAAGGTCACCTTTTGAAATAAGAAATTTAGCTAATTCTTCTTTTCTAACGCCACGATTAATAAGTTCATCCCAAATATTACTAATATGGTCACAATCAGAAAATTCGCAATGAAAAGTTTTATTTAATGCCTTGAGAAAATTAGCATTGGGATAATGATAATATAATGACATGAGCTTTCCACAAGTTTGACAAACCTTCCATTTAGTAGGATGTATTGCTAACATGATATCAGCATAAACTCCTGCTCTGAGTTTAAATCCAAGTTCTAAGGCTTTTTTATCTGCCCATTCGATTCGCTCTTGTCCTATTTCAGAGTTTGCAGTAGCGATCCATTTTAAAGAGCCATCTTTTTTTCTTTCAATAGGCAGTCCCTTATAATTAGGATTATTAACAATCATTTCCATATATTTTAAAAAACGCGCATTCCAATTTCTATTATTTTTTGCCATAAAATTCTCCTTTTTACTAAATCTAATAATATTGTATCATGAATTAGATGATTGCGGAACTTAAAAATGAATAGTTATTGTGTTTGTTCTATTTACTTTAAAGTCAAAGGGGACGCTACGGCAAGGAAGTATTCCAGCGAAGCCGCGCTTTCGCTCCGTT
>CAJUHN010000220.1 GCA_910585935.1 uncultured Lachnospiraceae bacterium
CACCGCTTTCGCCTTGGCGGCTTAGAAGCGGGGGACTTCCTTGATGAGGTTAAATTCTAACTGATAACACAAAATATAATTCCCCTTTCACAAAACAATAAAAAAGTATTTCAAAAACTAACCCTTGGAAGAAACTAGCGAAGGCAAGGAACTATTCCAAAAGAAACCCCTTGGAAGACGTCGGCACTTAGCAAACAGCCCATTCGGGCTGTGCGCTTAGTACCGCTACGTCTGGAACGGAGCGAAAGCGCGGTTTCGTTGGAATAGTTCCTTGCCGTAGCGAACCTTTCACTTTTATTTCAAGTTGCTGAAGAAGATGAATCATCTTCTTCTATTTTATCAGAAAAAATAGGTTCTATATCCTCTAATTCATCCTCTTGTTGTTCCTCAACTAATGCCTCCTTTTGTTCCTTTCTCTTGCTATAAAAATATCCAACTGAGAAAGCCACTATCAATAGCACTACTCCTACTGCTTGTGTACAAATTAATGTTGTATTAGACACCACTTCCATATCCATCTTACCTTCTAATGGAAGCTGTAACCACATTGTAATCGCAAGAAAGGGAATCGTTGCTAATTGAGTGATTTGAGCAAATATGGCTACTTTATTCATTTCTGGCAAAAAAACTTGAAAACAAAAAATGATAAATAACAATAATACAACACAATTTCCTAATAAAATAGCCTTCCATGCCTTTTTAACACGAGTAAAAAACACTGTTCCAACCCAGCCCCAAAAATATAAAACGGTAAATGGAGCTGCATATATCCATATCTTCCCAATAACTGGAAGCGCAGTCATGACCCAATAAAAAAAGCCAATAATAATAGGAGAAACAGCTAATAAAACTAACATTCCTTTTTCTCTTAAATCGTCATAATTATTTTCCAAACTAAAACCTCCTAGCACTTTTTCTTTTCAATTCCATTTATGGAAATTTCTTTATTATTTCTATTGATTTCTTTCTGTCATTTTTAAGACACTTTCCATTTTTCTATAACTGAAAGTTTACTCTAGTCCGCAAAAAAAGTCAATGAAGGCTTCTAAAATTTATTTTTTTCATAACTGGAATTTCTTTTATCTTTCATGTCTTCAATATTATATCCTTACTTTATTCATTTTTATTTATGACATATGTAACTTGTATTCTAACACTGAAGCTAGTAAGATTATTTATAATAAAATATTAAGATATTTATTTTTAGAATTTTCGTTAGCTGTCAGATATCGGAAAATTGGATTGAAAGGAGTTTAATATGAAAAACAAATCTAATAATATTTTAATAGGCACTTTTTTAATTCTCATTGGAATTGGATTTGCGGGACGTGCTTTAAATTTATGGCATTTTAGCCTCTTTTTCCGTGGATGGTGGACATTATTTATCATTGTCCCATGCCTAGTTTCTGTTGCAAAAAATGGATTTAATCCTCTGCCTACTGCCGGTTTGATCATTGGGCTGTTATGGTTATTATCTGCATGGAACTTATTTCCTTCTTATTTAATTTGGCGTTTATTTTTTCCTATTATTTTTATCATCGCTGGTGCGAATATATTATATAAAGATTCTGCCAGAAAAAAAAGAACGAAACAACGTATAAATCCAAAAGCACAAGCTGATACTCCAGAATATTCCGCAATATTCTCTTCTCAGGATATCACTTTTGATTATGAAACATTTAATGGCTCAACTATAAATGCTATTTTTGGAGGAATTGACCTCAATCTGAGAAATGCTTATTTTCAAGAAGATGTAGTTTTAAATTGTACTTCTGTCTTCGGAGGAATTGATATTCATGTACCAGCTAATATCAATGTGCAGGTTTCCTGTATTCCTATTTTTGGCGGAGTTTCTAATAAAAGAAACGGCAATAATCCGGGTGCTCCTACTCTGTTTATTAATGCGACTTGTATGTTTGGGGGGATTGATATTCAATGAATTCTATTCAAAAAAGTATAAAATATTTTGCTATGGGCTTAGCGATTTTATTGGCATTAGGAATTATAGGAGGAATTACTACTATTATTTATGGTATTTATCATATGATAGATCGAAAACTTTCTCCTACTGAAATGACCGTCTGTGAACAAGTAGCTGTTTGTGAAACAACTGCGCTCACCTATGAAATGACAGAAGAAATTGATTTTTCTTTTGATACTCTTTCAGAATTAGATACTTATTTTATAGAGAATACAGATTTAGTGAATTTTTCTCGGATTTATGATGACATCAATTTTATCTCTATCAATATGAATTCTGGTAATATTATTATTCAGCCGGGTGGTGATTTTACTTTGATAGCAGAAAATATGCCTCATGATTTCTATTGTGAAAATAATGATGGAACATTGATCGTAGATACTTCTTCTTCTGATTTTTTTAACAGCTTTCAAAAAAAAGGAACAAAAAGTAAATTAGTTTTAACTGTACCCGAAAATTTTTATACAGATTGTATCGACATCAAAAATGGAGCTGGCACTATTCTTATTGAAGGTGTGAATACTGATAGCTTATATTTATCCACTGGCGCTTGCAAAACTCGTCTCTCTGGTGTTTCTGCTGAAGATGTCATTATAGAAGGCGGTGTAGGTGTTTCTGAATTTGAAGAATGCACTTTTCGAGATGCAGATATCACTTGTGGAGTTGGAGTGATAAATTATGAAGGAACATTTTATGGAGATTGTACTATTTCAGGCGGTGTGGGCAAATCAGATTTTAATTTAAAGAATTCTTATAAAGATTTTATGGTAGATATCAGCACTGGATTAGGACACACCAGTGTTAATGGCAAAAATTATAATTCTGATACTACACTCAATGAAGAGGCAGATAATTATTTATATATCTCTGGTGGTGTCGGAAATATTTCTGTAAAATTTGCTGATTAATTTTATAAATAAAAGTTAGGAGAACACTTTGACCAAAGGTTCGCTTCGGCAAAGACCTATTCCAACGAAGCCGCGCTCTCGCTCCGTTCCAGACGCAGTGGACACTAAATTCGTAGCCCTTTACAGGACTACTCATTAAGTGCCAGCGTCTTCCAAGGGGCTTCTTTTGGAATAGGTCTTTGCCTTTGCTAGTTTATTGACAATTTTAAGAAAATCTAGAAAGCTAATGATATTGTCTGAAACTCTTATAAAAAATCCAATCATAACTAATATCTCTTATAACAGCAACATGTCAATTCACAAACTCACCTATACTACAAACTAGCGAAAGAAAGACCCCATTCCAAAAGAAGCCCCTTGGAAGACGCTGGCACTTAATGAGCAGCCCTAATGAGGGTTGCGAATTTAGTGTCCACTGCGTCTGGAACGGAGCGAAAGCGCGGCTTCGTTGGAATGGGGTCTTTCTGGAGCCACCCTTTTTGGATAATATTTCCTTAACCTCGCGGAAAAAATCTCCATTCTGAATTTTTATTCAAAATCAGCTTCTCTTAAAACTGTTAAATCAGAATCTTTATATTTTCTTGAAAATACAGTATCAAATAACTTCTTTAAATTTTTCTTTTCTGACTTTTCAATAGCTTTATTTACAATATATTTTATATCATCTATCTCTATACTGGTCTTTTTTGCGAATATTCCATCTATCTTAGCAGATAAAGCTAATGTTGCCATCTCATCAATGATATAATCCATTCCTTTTGCATATTCTCTAGCTTTTTCCACCCAGTCTGCTATATCATATTCTTTTAATATAATTTGATAATTAAAGCGTGTTTTAATATCTGGATTTTCTTTTAATAGATATTCTATATTTTCCTTTGTATCCTCTAAAACTACTATCATTCCTCCTGTATACTCTGACATCACATTCAATAATTCTTTTACTGTTGTTTTATTCATATCACTTGCTTGTTCAATTAGTAAATCTGCTTGATGTAAGCGGAGAATTGTTTCTGATATATCTTTATTATTTAAACGTCCTCCTGATATTTTTGCTACTTTTTTCCCTTTTTTATTTTCTGTTTTATTTATTTCTTTTAATAAATCTACTGCTAGCTTGGTCTTTCCAGACTTATGTTCTCCAATAATAATAATATTTTCTAAAAAAGAAGTTGTTTTCCCTTCTTTTCTTTGATCTATCTCTTCAAATATCTCTGCTAATTGTGTTTCTACTCCCTGCATATGTAAAAATTGGGCAAAGATTTGTTTTCTTTCTTCTGATAATTCCTTTGACACAGGAACAGTTTCTGATATCTCATTTGACCTTTCTTCCATAGTATCTCTAAATATTTCTTTTTCTTCTTGTTCCACATCTTCTTCATTAAAATTTGAAGATACCTCCTCTTGAAAATTATTAGAATCATCAAAAGACTTTTCTTCTTGTTCTTTTGTTAAACGAGCTAATTCCTCTCTTTCTCTCTGCTCCTCTCTCATTCTCTCTTGTTGTCTTTCCTCTTTTTTTACTACCCTTCCATATTGCTTCACAATTTCTTCTATAGGCATATCCATCTGTAAATATTTTCTTGGCACACGATAAATATTATATTGTTCATCTTCTCCTTGAGGTGATTCTGCCTCTTGAGAATCAAATTTCTCCTCTTGTGAATTTTTCGTATCTTCCTCTTGTTCTTCAAGACTTTCTTCTTGTTTTTCTTGTTCCTTTTCTTGTTTCTCCTCTTGTCTTTGTTCTTCCTGTTCTTCTTGTTCTATATTCTGTTCCTCTATCTTTTCTTCTCTTTCTTTCATTGTATCATAATATTGAGCCTGAGTGAATAACTTCTCCTCTGACTGTGGTTCATTCTCTATTTCTTTCTCAAATTCTCTTTCCATCACTTTGGGAACTTGTTGTTCTTGTTTTTTTATTTCTTGTGAAAGAAAATCTAATTGATTCATTTGAGAAATATAAGTAGTCTGTGGCTCATATTGATGTCTATATCTTCCACGTTTATTAAAATCTGGTGGAACATAAATAGCTTTTAATTCTTTCGCTTTTTCCACATACTCTCCTTCTCCAAACCATAAAATAATTTCATCACACTCTGTAATACAAGCTTCTGACATACCCGCTTTATGATACAATCTAGCTAATTCATATGCCCAAATATCATCAAATTCATTTTCCTTATATTCTTCTAAAATCCTAATCAGTTCCTCAATAGGTTTTCCTTTTTTCTTTTCTAATTTATATAAAAGTTCATATCTACTTATATCCTTGGGAGCTATTTCCAAAAATTCATGGTAATACATCTCCGCTTCCTCTATCTTCCCCGCAATTATACTCAATTCTGTCAGTTTATATGCCAGACGTCTTCCCATTGGAGCACGTTGAAATGCGATAAGGAAAATCTCTTTTGCATCTTCATATCGTCCTATCTCAGCATAAGCACTCCCCACATTGGTCAACATCTTAACACTTTTCACTCTTTTCCAATCTATCCCATCTGCGATTCTAGCTGCTGCCATATAATCTTTTTCTTCTATTCTATCATTAATTTGTCTCGCTTTTTCATTGTATTCATACTTATCCAAAATATTCCACTCCTTATCTCTTTGTTCTTTCCTTTAAATTCATCTATACTAGCTTCTCTTTCTTCATTATTCACTTATGTAATGCTCTCTTATCTTATATTTTTAATAAATGCCCAACATTATCAGTGTATCACACGGTAATATAGTTGTCAAAATATAGCAGAACTTTTTAATAAAATCTTTTGTTTTTTTATTTTTTCTAAATAAAAAAATAAGTCACCAGAAAGCAAAAAAAGTTATCACATAACATTATAAAATGTTTCTGTGATAACTTTTTTCTATATTCAGTTATTTATCTTCTAATTTTTTAATCGAAGGCATCTTTCTATTCCTACTTAACTATCTTTTCCTCTTATCTCTCCAAAAACTTTTTCTTTTTGAATGAGTATTTTCAAGATTTCCCTTATACATATATAAGATTTTTCTCTTTTATATTGATGTATTCTGTGCTTTAATACATTTCTGATTTCTTCCATCTTACCTTGTGGATATTTTCTCATACATGTAAACAAAATTTTTAATTTCTTTTGTACTATTTTGTACACATCTATAAGAAAATATTATCCACAAGCTATGTACAAGGTCATCTTGAAATACTCTTCCTCTTATTTTCTTCTCAGTATTTTCTGAGTAAAATACTAAGACTTTCAGAAAAGAAGCTTTTTTCTCTATTCAATATATTTATAGTAATAACTTTTCTTTTTTCTCCATATATTCTCTCTTCGATTTTTATTTTATTATCTTCTTTGGAGTTTTTTATTTTTATTTTTCATTCATCTATTTGAAAGTTATTTGTAGGAATTTGTTATTTTACTATTATATATTGAATTAATTAAGTACTTTTTCTTCCCAAGGGTATCGCCTCCTAACTATTTAAAATCAACTTGTCCTTTTGTTTTATATTTTATTTTCTTTTGTTTTGTTATCTATAATATAGCATTTTTATTTTAATATGTCAAGCATTTTTTTATTTTTATTATAAAAAACTTTTAAATCTCTTTATCACATTATATTATTTTATTAATTAAATATATTTTTCTAATATTTCAGTTTATTTCAAAATATTTTTTCTAATATAAAAATATTCTCTATCCTTTCATTACTACTTTCCATAGATAATTGTGAAACTCCGAACATGATAGAAATACTACTCTTGTTGAAAATTCTTTCTACATATCTCCTCCCTTAGATTAATTTATCGTCAACATTCGCTTTTCAAAAGCAGAACAGCCAACGAACAGCGAAGGCAAGGAAATATTCCATAAGAAGCCCCTTGGAAGACGTCGGCACTTAGCAAAC
>CAJUHN010000221.1 GCA_910585935.1 uncultured Lachnospiraceae bacterium
TTCGCCATTTCGCTTCTTGCGAAATTGCTCATTAAGTGCCGACGTCTTCCAAGGGTCTGCCTGGGGATGCTCTTTTTGCCTGTGTTACTTTTTTGGCTCTTCTAGGTACAAAAATTCTTTATTGTGATGATAACTGTTTTGGTTTAAGAGGACTTTTTATGTTATTTTGTAGGTCAAAAGGCGAAGTATTAAAACGATAAAGAATGAAAAACTAGCTGAAGGGAAGACCTATTCCAAAAGAAGCCCCTTGGAAGACGTTGGCACTTAATGAGCAGTTCCGCAGGAAGCGGGGCTGCGAATTTAGTGTCCGTTACGTCTGGAACGGAGCGGGAGCGCGGCTTCGTTGGAATAGGTCTTCCCTTTAGCGGAACTTTGTTTCAATGTGAATTTAACAGCATATCAATTTAATCTTTAAGTTTTTGATGTATAAAGGCAGCTTTTAGCACATGTTTGGCTAATATAGAGGTAGTCACTGCTCCGACACCACCGGGAACAGGGGTGATAAAAGAAGCCTGTGTGATATTGTCTGAATCGACATCTCCACATAAAGAGCCATTTTCATCAAAGTTAATTCCTACATCTATCACAACAGCATTTTCTTTTATATAAGAAGCATCTATCATATGAGGACGACCAATACAAGAGATCAAGATATCAGCAGTTTTGCAGATAGAGGGAAGATTTTTTGTTTTACTGTGGCATATTGTTACAGTTGCATTTTGATTGAGTAAGAGCATGGAAAGTGGTTTTCCTACCACAAGGCTTCTTCCAATAATTACGGCTGTTTTGCCAGAAAGAGGGATATCAGTATAGGATAGCATTTCCATCACGGCTTCTGCAGTACAGGGAGCGAATCCGTCTTTTTCTCCAGAAAAGATTTTAGCAATATTGATAGGAGAGATGCCATCTATATCTTTCGTCGGATGGATTATCTCTGCAATTTCCTTTTCATCTATAGAGGAAGGAAGAGGGCGGAGTAAAAGAATAGCATCAATAGAAGAATCTTCATTAATTTTTTGAAAAGCTGTTCGGAATTCTTGAGTGGAAATGGTTTTAGGGTATGTGTAGATGGTATGAGAGATACCTAAAAATTCCATTTTTTTGGCAGCGCTTTTTTCATAGGAGATGTCATCGGGGTTATCTCCTACACGAATAATAGCTAGGTGGGGGAGAGAGCCTTTCCAAGAAGAGAGCGTTTGCTTTAGGTCTTCATTTATTTTTTTTGTTACAGTAGAACCTTTTAATAATTCCATGAGGTTTTTCCTTTCTGTATGAGAATCATTTGGGATTTATAGTATTTAAAATATTTTGGAAAAGTTGATCTGCCTGTTCGATTCCTTTTTTGGTTAAATCATCTGCTTTTTGATTGAGTTGTTCTGCTTGTTCTCTATTTTTCATAGAGGCAGTATTGATATAAACATTCATAGAAGCGCCAGAAATAGCAGAACGCAAAAATTGAGCTCCAACAGCGATATCACTGATCGTTAATTTAGAACAGTGTTTGGAAATATCTGCTAAAAGAGAAAGTGCTTCTAAAGATTTTTCCATAATTTTAATGGGGACAAGAGAAGCGTCAAATAAAGCGACTTCCATTATTTGAGCTTTATAAGTGATTTCTTCTGGTGTATTCTTTGGAAGTTTATAAGCTTTAGAAAGTGGTTCAAAAGCGGAGGCATCTTGATCCATAAATTCTAATAATTCTTGTTGGCAAATAGTGAGCTTTTCTAATAAAAGTTTAATATCTTCCTCATAAAGTTTAAATTTTTCTTTTCCTAATGTCAGATTAGCGGTCATACTTCCAAGCGCACAGCCTAAACTCGCGCTTAGAGAAGCAGCTCCGCCGCCGCCGGGGACAGGAGAGTTAGAAGATAATACATGAATAAATTCTTGCAAGGTATATTCTTTAAAGTACATAAGATTTCTGCTGTTTAAAATCAAATAAAGTTTTCCAGCAGTTCCTCCTTTCTTATCCTATTTCTTTTGTGGTCTGCTGATTTGTAAATAGAGCAGAGTTTATTTTTCTTTTGTTTATTATAAAGATAGTATTGACAAAAAGCAAGTATCTATTTACAAATAAGAGAATCTGTGCTAGACTAAAATTTAAGAAGAGATGAGTAGAACGAATGGTCGCGGCTGCGATTGCCGAAAGGCAGCAGGTGAGGAAAGTCCGGGCTTCATAGGGCAGGATGCCAGATAACGTCTGGTGGAGGCAACTCTAAGGCCAGTGCAGCAGAAATAAACCGCCATAGTGATATGGTAAGGGTGGAAAGGCAGAGTAAAAGACTACCGCTTCTTTGGTAACAGGGAAGGCACATGTAAACCCCATCCGAAGCAAGACCGAACAGAGAACCATACGGTGGCCCGCCGTGTTTTCGGGTAGGTTGCTTAAGCTTATTGGCGACAATAAGATTAGATAGATGACCATTCTATAGATGATATAGACATAACCCGGCTTATGGTCTGCTCATCATGAGAAAGAGTTCCGATGAATTTTGGCAGAGCCAGAATTTATCGGTTTTTTTGACTTATCAGTTTATATGGAAGAAAGATGATGGTTGTATAATAGGAGGGTGGATGAGTATAATTTTGCGATTAGAAAAGAATTGTAAATAAAATACTTAAATAAAAGAATGAAAAGTGTGAAAAGAACTTTAAGGCTTTTAAAATACAATTTTAAAGAAATTATTTTATTTGAAATTATTTATCGGCTGGCAGCAGCAATGATATTTTTATCTATATTTTCTAGGGGAATAGAATTTGCAGTAAAAAGTTCAGGATATAGCTATTTGACAGCGAAAAATATAGGAAACTTTCTTTTTAAACCTGTCAGTATTTTAGTGCTTTTTGGAATTTTAATTGTCGGAATCTTACTTATTTTATTTGAAACTAATACATTATTAGCTGTTTATCAAGCTTCAGAAAGAGGAGAAAAGCTGACGATATGGGTATTAATTGGAAGAGGGATTTTAAAAATGAAGCTTCTATTTCAGAGAAGGAATAGAGCTGTTATTTTTGTTCATTTAGTGACCGTTGCACTGCTCAATTATGATTTTATTTATAGAGGGGTGCAGCATGTGAAACCAATGAATGATATTGTAAAGAATATCAAAATGATACCTTGGCTATATTATTCTATAATAGGTCTTCTTATTATAGCAGTTCTTTTCATTATTCCTCATATATTTGTATTGCATGTCTGTATATTGACAAAGAAAAAGGGAAAAGAAGCATTTCAAGAAAGCAGGAGATTAGTCAGAAAAAATATTATTTGGATATTGATACAGATTGTGGTATTCAATATAATTTTATGGCTATTTGTCAAAGGAATTTTATATGGGCTGACATTTCTGGCAGCGTTTATCAGCGTTACTTTTGTAGATCGTTCTATCAGCTTGGCATTATTTTTAACTACATTTAATTGGTTAGAGCTTGCTACCTTGATACTTGGCAGCGTATTAAGTGTTGTATTTCATTTCGCTTTATTGACAGGAATGTATTATTTCTATCGAGATAAAGAAGATTTAGAACCAGAAAGACTGATTTCAGAGGATAAAAATAGACGTCAGAATTTAAAAGAGCGCAGGACAAAGAAGTGGATTATCTTCGCATCTATAGTTTTCGTAGGAATTTTTTTATATGATGTTATTACAAATGGAATTCATTATGCAAAAGAAGTATTTATTGAAACACAGATTACGGCGCACAGAGGGAGTTCCAAAGAAGCTCCAGAGAATACGATGTCAGCGATAGAATTGTCATTAGAACAGATGGCAGATTTTGTGGAAATTGATGTGCAGGAAACCAAAGAGGGGGAGATTATTTTACTGCATGATAGAAGTTTTCAGAGAACTTGCGGTGTAAATAAGAATCCATGGAATATGACATTAGAGGAGATAAAACAGTTAGATGCTGGCTTTTATATGGGAGATGAATATATAGGTACAGAGATTCCTACTCTAAGAGAAGTGCTAAAATTTTGTAAGGATAAGATAAACTTAAATATTGAATTAAAAGGAAATGGGCATGATGTTAATCTAGTAGAAAGAGTGGTTGATTTGATAAAAGAATATGGAGTGGAAAATCAATGTGTGTTTACTTCTACTAATCTCAGATTTTTAAAAGAAGCCAAAGAATTAGCACCAGAAATAAAAACGGGTTATATTGTTTCCACTGTATATGGGGATTTTTATAAAGAAATTGAAAATAATGAAGCAGTTGACTTTTTTAGTGCTAATAGTGGATTGCTGACAGAAAAAAATGTGGAGATAATTCATCAAGATGGTGGAGAAGTACATGCGTGGACAGTAAATTCTAAGTTAGAGATAGAGAGAATGAAAAGGTTGAAAGTGGATAATATTATTACAGATTATCCTGTATTGGCAAGAGAGGTTTTATATAGAGAAAAAGATACAGAAAATTTTATTGAGTTTATAAAATTAGTGTTAAAATAATAGGTGGTTGGGGGAAATATTTTTGAAGAGGGGTTCGCGGGAGGCAGGGGACTATTCCAACGAAACCGCGCTTTCGCTCCGTTCCAGACGTAGCGGTACTAAATTCGCGAACCCTTACGGGTTTGCTCATTAAGTGCCGACGTCTTCCAAGGGGTTTCTTTCGGAATAGTCCCCTGCCTCCCGCTAGTTTTTATCATGGGCTAGTTTGTTTGGAAAGCTTGTATAGTACTTTTTGTTTTTTTGTGTGAAAAAGAATGAAAGAAAAAAGTGATGATAGAATTTATTTCATTTATATTGAAAGTAGAGTTATCGAAATGATAATATATTTATGATATATGAGAAGTATTAATTTTAACGGTTATCTAAGAGAAAAACTAAGCTTGAGGGAGTGACCTATTCCAAAAGAAACCCCTTGGAAGACGTTGGTACTTAATGAGCAGTTTCGCGAGAAGCGAAACCGCGAATTTAGTACCGCTACGTCTGGAACGGAGCGAGAGCGCGGTTTCGTTGGAATAGGTCACTCCCTCAAGCGAACCTCCGTCTAAAATGTGTTTTAATCATATTTTTCTTCACAGTACATACAGCGATAGATGGCTTTATCTTCATCTGTCAACAGAAAAACTTGTTCTAATTCTTGTTCAATACTGGTAATACAACGTGGATTTCTACATTTTATTACATTTATGATGCGTTTTGGAAGGGTAAGATTTTTCTTTTCTACGATCTTTCCGCCTTTTATAATATTGACGGTGATATTATGGTCGATAAAACCTAAAATATCTAAATCTACTTTATCAATAGAAGCTTCTATTTTAATAATATCTTTCTTTCCCATTTTGCCGCTGCGGGCGTTTTTTATGATTGCGACGCAGTTTTCTATTTCGTCTAAATGCAGATCACGATAAATGGACATAGATTTTCCCGCTTTAATATGATCTAATACAACTCCTTCATTTAATTTCCCAACATTTAGCATACTTCCACCTCCAACAATTTTAAAATAAGAGCCATTCGGATATAAACTCCGAATTGTACTTGCTTAAAATAGACAGCTCTTGGGTCTCTATCTACTTCTGTGGAAATTTCATTTACACGAGGGAGAGGATGAAGAACAAGCATATCTTTTTTCGCATATTCCATTTTCTTTTTATCTAAAATATAACAATCTTTCATACGAATATATTCTTCTTCGTTGAAAAAGCGTTCTTTTTGAACCCTTGTCATATAGAGTAAATCTAATTCTGGCATGATTTCTTCTAATTGTGTCACTTCTTTGTAGAAAGCACCGTTTGCTTTCAGCACTTCTTGGCGGATATAATCAGGAACACGCAGTTCAGGAGGTGAAATTAAGACAAAACGAACATTAGGATAGCGGATTAAAGCATTGATGAGAGAATGGACAGTGCGTCCAAACTTCAAATCTCCGCATAAACCTATTGTGATATTATCTAAATGCCCTTTTAAAGTGCGAATGGTCATTAAGTCGGTGAGTGTCTGAGTGGGATGCTGATGTCCGCCATCTCCAGCATTAATGACAGGAATAGAGGAATGAAGAGCAGCTACTAAAGGCGCACCTTCTTTTGGGTGACGCATAGCACAGATATCGGCATAACAAGAAACAATGCGAATTGTATCAGCTACACTTTCTCCTTTAGCAGCGGAACTGGAATCAGAAGAAGAAAAGCCTAAGACGTTGCCTCCTAAATTCAACATAGCTGCTTCAAAACTCAACCTTGTTCGGGTACTGGGTTCATAAAAAAGAGTTGCAATTTTTTTTCCTTTACAAGCCTGTGCATATTTTTCAGGATTTTTGCTGATGTCTAATGCCACATCCATCAGTTGATCTAATTCTTCCACGGAAAAATCCAATGGACTTAATAAATGTTTCATAAATTTTAATAGGCATAAAAACTCATTCCATTTAAGTAGCGGAAGGAGTGCCGTTCTCCTTTCTTGTAAATTTTAAACCACATTTGGTAATTTCACAAAGTGCGATAACATCTTATGATTGTGAAGATTGATTTTTTGTCAATGAAGATATACCGATTTCTCTTCTTCCATCTTTGCCATAAGATATTATTTTTGGCAATTCACCCTGCGATTTATAAAAATAGCAGAAATTTTTTCTATTTTATATTAAAAAGTTAAGATAAAAGATTTTTATATCAAATCGTATGCCTGTCTATTTTTCCTAGAATAGCGCATAACCGAGCGAAGGCAAGGAAGTATTCCAAAAGAAGCCCCTTGGAAGG
>CAJUHN010000222.1 GCA_910585935.1 uncultured Lachnospiraceae bacterium
GTACCGCTACGTCTGGAACGGAGCGAGAGCGCGGCTTCGCTGGAATACTTCCTTGTTGTAGCGAACCTTTGATGCTCAAATAGACTGAACTGTAACCTTTGCCTTATTATTAGTAATCATCATTTGTTTTGCCCATTCCCTCTGCTCTGTACTGTCCGCCCTCTGCTTGCGGTAGCTGATGTGTGATTTTGGAAATGAATAGGTCTTGAATACCTTATCCTATTCTATCAGTTTGTAAGTATCGGGAAAGTGGGCAACAAGCGGGTCAAGTTTCCTCATAACTGCCTTATCCCTTATATAGAGGGTAACATTCTGTTTTCCTGCTCGTATCGTGAAAGTTTCATAGTTCCATTTGTTTGTCACCCCTCCACACTATCTAATATCCATAGCGCATACAAGGAGTTGTACCCAAAAAACAAAGTGGATTTATTCTTTCTTCCGTGTTAAAAAAATTCCAATGATTGCGCCAATAAAGATAATCGGCGCTACTCTGCCAAACAGCCATTCAAATGAATGAAATGCTACTCCGAGAACGGCGGTTTCAGGACTACTATAATCCCAACCCAAGTAAGGACTATTTATTACGATTAGAACCGCAGAAATTATTACTATGACCACACACAATGAGATAAGCGACCAATGAAGAATTTTTCTTCTCGTGGTTTTCCTTTGTGCCAGTTGCAAGTTTATCACCTCCAATTTTTCAGAAATCGCTTTTAATTTATCAACCTCCTTTTCAACAACAGTTTCTCCGAGCAATGTGCTTACGGGTGTTTCAAGCACTTCCGATATTAAGACTAACATATCAGAATCGGGAACTGACAATCCTTGCTCCCATTTAGAAATTGTTTGTCGCACCACGTTCAGCTTGATAGCAAGCTCTTGTTGTGAAAGTCCTTTTGATTTTCTAATTGCTTTAATGTTTTCGTTAAGCAATAGGGACAACCTCCTTCCTCTTAGTCGTTACCACAATTATATGAAAAATTGCCCGTTGCTACAAGCAACGCATTTTAACATTCAAGTATAATGGCAATTTTTGTTCCATTATTTCTTGTAATTGTCGATTTCACTTCTTGTCATAGAATAATGTGCTATTGTCCATCAATAGCCAATCTCTCTATTAATATTATCTCCACAAACATGTTTTAATGTTCTCATAAACTTCTTGTCTAAGATAAATTTTAAGGCTTCTGTATATTGTTTATTTTTAGAGGTAATCGTAAGATGATATTAGATAAAATATTAATTTTATGCCTATTTAAAACAATTTATCGCATATTATAAAAAACGTCAAAAATTAATGTAAATAATTGCTAATTTTATGTTATAATAAAACTAAATTCTATCCTATCAATTTTCATTTTTTCATACATAAAAACCAAAAAGAAAGGACAAAGACTCATGAATAATAATGAAAAGAACAATAATAAAAAAACATCAAAAAATGCAAACACTCAAACAAAGGAAAATATCTTTCTACAGGCTTTAAATTATTATGAAGGAAAAGGCGTAAAACAAGATTATGCAAAAGCCTTTGCTCAATTTGAACTAGCTCTAAAACAAGGATATCTAGATTCCCAGTATTATTTAGCAGTCTGCCATGAAATAGGATTAGGCACAAAATCTGACAAAAAGAAAGCATTAGAATATTATTATCGTTCTGCCATTCAAAATAATGATAAAGCACAACTTTTTATTGGAAATTATTATAATCAGCAAAATTCCGCAGAAGCAAAAAAGAAAGCTATTTATTGGTATGAATTATCTTCTAAATGTGGAAATAAAGAAGCCTCTAAAATGTTAGAACTTCTCCATTCTAAAAATAACAATTTAAAAGAAAAAACTCAGCCAAATCAAAAATCCTCAAAACCTATCGCTTCTGCCAAAACTGCCAAAAAGGAAACTACAAAACCAACTATAACGGCAAGTTCTGAAAATCCTTATACTGCCTGTTATATAAAAGCCACTTGTGAAAATGATGCAAAAGCTCAATATGAATTAGCCTTGTTCTTTCAATCTGGAAAATATGTTCCTCAAAATGAAAAACAAGCATTCTGTTTCTTTGAGAAATCTGCAAATCAAAATTATATTCCTGCTAAGGTCGAACTAGCAAAATGCTATACCATCGGAAGAGGCACAGGAAAAAACCTCAAAAAAGCATTCGATCTATATCAAATAGCTGCAAATGCCGGAAATCCAGAGGCACAAAATATCTTGGGAAACTATTATATGAGCGGAAACGCTGGCGGATTAAAAATTCCGAAAGATGTAGGAAGAGCTTTAGAATATTGGACAAAAGCAGCGAAACAAGGCTTAGCACAGGCAAAAGCTTCTTTGAATACATATGATAGAAAAAAAGATATACTTATATGGAACAAACCAGAAAAAAAAGAATACTATCTAGCTCCTGCTACCAAAAATAATCTCTCTCATGCCCTCGATATGTTAGATAAATTTTTTTCTAATTTTGAAGAAGAAAATGATCAAATACTTATCACCTATAAAGGTGATTTACGAGATATATTAAACTTTCAAGTAAATATTCAGATAAATGAGATAGGCGAATCTGTTTATTATATTTTATTAAAGATAAATGTTTATTCCGCTTCTCATATTTTTGGAACTACATATGATCCTTTCTCTTATGATGAAACTTATAAAGATCAAAATCGTTTTTATGAATATCAAACTTCTGACAGAAAAAAAGTGGAATATATTCTATCAAATTTTATAGAAAAAGAAGAACTCCCATCTTATACAAAATCGCCTTGGTATGATAGAAAGCTACTTCCTTCTATAAGCTTAAAGAAACCTCTCCCTGCTGCTATATTTACTTGTTTTGATAACTTTAAATTTCATTATGATGAAGCATATGAAAACCTTTTAAAACAACAATCCTCTTCTTTTGTCAGTGACCATTTAGACAGCCTTAAATCTGCCTTTTCTTGTGCAGCTAATCCTATGGGAGTTTATATCACATGGATGATAAAAGCAGATCTTCTCTCTTCTGTTCAACGAGAAACTCATAAAAAGGCAATAGACGACGTATTAAAAAATCAGATAAGTGGTCTTGACTTTATTTTAAATTATTGCGGTGGTATGTTGACATCTGAGGATTTTAATGAATTAGGAACAGCATTTACAAAATATTATTATCCAAAATATCTCAACGATTATTTAGATTATAGTAAGCAAAAATATCATGCCATTTATAAAAGCACAAATACTTATCTAGATTTTAAAGGATTAGAATTAAAAATAGATAATGCTTTTTCTTATTTTATCAATAGTTTATCCTAAATTTTATTATTGTCCTATCCTTTATTATAATTGAAAAAATAATATTACTTTTTCATCAAAAGTTCATATAGAAATTCTATTAGTTACAGTTTAGTCTATTTGGGGCATCAAAGGTTCGCTACGGCAAGAAAGTATTTAGGCGAAGCCGCGCTCTCGCTCCGTTCCAGACGTAGTGGACACTAAATTCGCAAATCCCGCTTCTTGCAGGTTTGCTTATTAAGTGCCAACGTCTTCCAAGGGGCTTCTTTTGGAATACTTTCTTGCCTTCGCTAGACTGTCAACTGTTCTAATCTGTGAAAAGCAAATTTCACAATAACTAATAAAAAGTCTGAACTGTTACTTCTATTACTATAAATTATAAATAATTGTTTACTTTTATTTGTTTTCAACATATAATAAATACAATTATATTATCAGTTAGTAGAAAGATAAGAACATAAATCAAATACTCTCCTGCTCTACAACGCTACACAACAATGAGTATTTAATTCTCGCAACAGTTGCCAAATGTCTACAGGCAGTCACTTGGCTGGTTGCTCGCGGAAAACATCTATAAAAAAACATAAGTTATCATGTCAGCTATCAAAAAAATATAAAAAACCAGAAAGGAGAAAATCATGGATAGAACAATCAAAGTAACAGGAAAAGGGAAAATTTCTGTAAAACCAGATCAGATTCTTCTGAATCTATATCTAGAAGATGTAAAAGAAAATTATGAAGAAACATTAGAACAATCTAGTATACAGACAGAAATTTTGAAAGATGTTTTTGAAAACCTTGGATTTGCAAGAACTGACTTAAAAACTATAAATTTTAATGTAAATACTAAATATGAACGCTATCATGATGAACACAATAATTGGAAAGAAGAATTTAAAGGATATGAATTTCAACATTCTTTAAAAATTGAATTTGATGCAAATAATAAACTCCTTGGTAATGTTTTATATGCTCTGGCTCACTGTTCTGTATCACCAAAATTTTACATAAATTATACCATCAAAGATAAAGAATCTGCAAAAAAACAACTTCTCAATAAGGCTGTTATGGATTCTAAAATAAAAGCAGAAATTCTTGCCGAAGCAGCAGGTGTTTCCCTTAAAGATATTCAGATAATTGATTATTCTTGGGAAGAACTTAATTTTATAGCAAGTCCCATGTCCAAAGGAGGAATGGCACTTTCCATTTGTGAAGTAGCATGTAAAGAAAACAATAGTTATGACTTCAATATAGAACCAGATAATATTGTAGCAGAAGATACTGTCACTATAATTTGGAATATTTTGTAATAAAATTAACACTTATTATGCCATAAATTCTTTGCTATCATTTCTCTATACATATACATGAACTTGAAAAATAAAGAGCATGAAACTTAAATATAACATAAGTTTCACACTCTTTATTTTTCTATACTTTATCACTCAATTAATGTAAACTGCCCAATCAGATCATTTAAAGTAACTGACTGTGCAGATAATTCTTCACTTGTCGCAGAAGTTTCTTCCGCTGCCGCAGAATTACTTTGAATAACTCCTGAAATCTGTTCAATCCCCTTCTCAATCTCTAGCATAATAGCAACCTGTGATTTAAAGTTATCACTAGATTCTTTTGTTGCTGTTGCTAAGACTTCTATGCCATTGACTACATCTGAAAGTCCTTCTTGTGCACGTTTCGCCATTGTATTACCATTATCAACTTCTTTCAAACTCTTCATAATTAATTCTCTTGTACGTGCCGCGGAATCAGCACTGTCAGAAGCTAACCTACTAATCTGATCTGCAACAACAGCAAATCCTTTTCCTGCTTCTCCTGCTCTTGCAGCCTCAATAGAAGCATTTAAAGACAATAGATTTGTCTGAGAAGCGATATCCGCAATTTCACTGATAATCGTTTCAATTTGTCTAGCAGATGCATCAATTCTTTCCATAGAATGGTATAATTCTTCCATCTGTTTATGGCTTATTTCTGCCCGTTGTCGATATTCATTTGATGTTTCATAAGATTTCAATGCTGCCTGTGAATTCTTCTCTGTAGTAGATGTGATATTCTCAATCGTAGCAGTTAACTCTTCTACAGCACTCGCTTGTTCTGTTGCCCCTTCTGCTAAAGATTGTGCGCTCTGTGCCATCTGAGAAGCTCCCATAGATACTTGATCAGAAGCATCACTAATTTGTTTCATTACATTGCTCTGGTTCAATACCATCCCTCGTATATTAGTAAGAACATCTTTAAAATCTCCGATGTAAAAGTCTGCATTTTCAGACTTAGCTGCGAGATTACCATTTTTTATTCTTTCCATCAATTGTGTCAAATCACCAATAATCTGTTTTAAAACTTTACATGTTGTGCGGAAAGAATCTGCCAATTCTCCCAATTCGTCACTTGAACTATATTCCACTTCTACATTCAAATTACCTTGAGAAATTTGAGATGCAACATCTTTCAGATTATTAATAGGATCAATAATAATATTTCCTAATCTTATTGTCAATACAATAGCAATTAAAATCGCTATTATCGTAACAGCGAATAAAATAACATAGTCAATAACTGCTATTCTCTGAGAAACAGTATATGCACTAACAGCTCTCCCTTCTGCTGACTCTGCAATCTCAGATAATACCTCTTGCAGGTCAAGTAATTGTTGCGCATAAGTACCATTAAATAGTGCATTCGCCTCTTTATCCTTGTCTTCTTCTATTAACTTCATAACTTCACTCTGTGTATTCTTTAAACTCGCCCCTGCAGAATCTAACATATCTAACAAATTCTGTTCTGGAAATGTTTCATGTAATTTCATAATATTTTTTTCAATGGTTTCTGTTGTATCATTTACCTTTTTAATTTTATCTGGCTTAATAAGTGGATCATCTGTAGTCATAGCCCATAAAACATTTTTTGCTACATATTGTACATCTTTTTGAATTTCCATCTGCAAATTACTATTTACAAATGGTTTCCTATAAAAGTCTCTTATCTTATTGTTTAAGCTAGTAAGACCTATAAAGCTTGCAACAATCGCTATAAGAAACAGCCCAATCATTACTGCCATAACACTAATGATTTTCTTTTTCATATTAGCTTCTTTTAAATATTTGTTCATAAGTTTTCTGCTACTAAAAATATATATAAATGTATCTATACTAGATGATATACTACCATTTCACGGTTTGTAACTATTGTTTCTATATGTATGTCTTTATAACCATCATTAATCTTCATACACTCCACCATTATAAATTCTCATCTAGTCATCTGTATCTTTATAAATATGTCTTTTTACTATATTTATAAATTTCTTTTAGTAGCACTCTCCTTTCTTTTTAATTGTCTTATAGGCAATTGCAAAACTCCAAATACCGTAGAAATACTGATTTTTATGAATATCTA
>CAJUHN010000223.1 GCA_910585935.1 uncultured Lachnospiraceae bacterium
ACTGGCGCTATTTATGTGTGATAAGCCATTAACTGAGCTTGGTAGTCTATCAAGTTAATATAACAGGAGAGTTAGATATGAAAGGATATGTCTTTATTGCAAATAGTACCAAGCCATCTATAGAACAAGCCAAAAGTCGAGCCTTGGTACGGCCCGGTAATGTAAGTCGACCTTGTTTAGAAGCTGCATTAAAATTAGGCTATGACGTATTTCTGGGGATTAACAGGGACAATCCTGAATATTTGGAGTGTGAACTTCCCGTTAATTTATTTGATTCGCATACATATAGAAGTATCACTGCATTTTTAGACAATATCGTTGCATACAAGAATCTAGAAAATATCATAAAACAAAATGATATAGAAGTAATTCATTGTAATACACCGGTTGGGGGTATAATTGGTCGAATATGCGGAAAAAAGCATAGAATAAAGAAAATTATTTATACAGCCCATGGTTTTCACTTTTATAAAGGAGCTCCATTAATCAATAGGACATTGTTTAAATGTGCGGAAAAAGTTATGGCTAGATGGACTGATGTCATTATAACAATGAATCAAGAAGATTATGAATCGGCTAAGTGTTTTAAGCTTAAAAAAGGTGGAAAAGTATATAAAGTTCATGGCGTAGGGATTAATTTATTTGAATATAGTAATCTGAATGTGAATATTCAAAAAAAACGTGAAGAGGTTGGGCTTAGCGATTCAAATTTAATATGTATTTCTGTAGGCGACTTGATTAAAAGAAAAAACTTCGAAACAGCAATTAAATCGATTTCAAAATTAAATAATACAAATGTCCATCTTGTTATTTGCGGTAGTGGACCATATGAGGATAAACTTAAAGAAATAGCAAAGGAATTTAACGTTGAATCTCAAGTTCATTTTTTGGGATTTAGGAATGATATTAAAGAGTTATTAATAGCATCTGATATATTTTTATTTCCAACTCTACAAGAAGGACTTCCTAGAGCTCTCATGGAAAGTATGGCAGCTGGATTACCTGCAATTACATCGAAAATCAGAGGAAATATAGATTTGATTGAAGACAAAGAAGGCGGGTTTTTATGCAATCCGCTAGATGTTGAAGCTTATGCTCAATCTATCGAAAGCCTCTTGAATAACCCTTCGTTAAGACGAAAGATGGGAGAATATAATAAAAAGAGAATAAAAAAATATGATATAGAGTATGTAAAGAATGAAATAAAGGTAATTTACGACGAGGTTTTAAACGATGAAAAAAATATTACTAATAAGATCTAATCCTGTTAATCCGGATCCTCCCGTTGAAAAGATAGCAAATACTCTACTTGGGTTGGGCTATTCTGTGACTATTCTCGGTTGGGATAGATCAACGAATGGAAAGGAGGAAAGAATCAGTTTAAAGTATCCAAACGGACAGCTCAATAAAATTAATCTAAAAGTCAAGGCATCCTTTGGAGGTGGTATTAAAAAAAACGCTATTCCATTGCTTTTGTACTTTAATGCATTAAAAAAGTGGCTAAAAAGAAATATAAGAGATTTTGATATAATTCATTCTTTTGATTTTGATACAGCTGCTATGTCATATAGATTATCTAATAAATATAAAAAGAAGTTCATATATCATATTCTAGACTATTATGCTGACGCTCACGAATTTGGTAGCCATAGAATAAAAAAGATTATAATGGATAAAGAAAATAGCATTATTAATAGTGCTGATGCAACAATAATTTGTTCGGATAAAAGGAAAGAACAAATTTTTGGGAGTAACCCAAAAAAGCTTGTTATTATTCATAATACGCCTGACCATAATATCGTAGATCCTAATCTAAAAGTAATGGAGGCGCCAGTATCTGATAAAATGAAAATTATATATGTCGGGATTCTCGCAGGTTCTAGAATGCTAAAAGAGATTGCTGAAATTGTCTCTATAAGCGACGAATATGAATTACATGTAGGGGGATTTGGTCCATTAGAAGACTTTTTTTTGAAAATGTCCTCTCAGTTTTCTAATATTTACTATTATGGAAAATTACCTTATGATAAGACTTTAGCTTTAGAACATGAGGGGGATGTATTAGTAGCCATGTATGATCCCACTATTAGGAATAATAAATATTCGGCGCCTAATAAATTTTATGAATCTCTGATGATAGGCAAGCCTATTATTATGGCCAAAAATACAGGATTTGACGAAATAATAAATAATTACTCAATCGGCTCTGTTACCGAATACTCGAAAGAAGGTATTGTATATAGCTTAAAAGAAATAAATAACAGAAGAAACGAATGGGATAATATCTCTAAAGTTTCGAAAAAGTTATATAAAGAGCAATTCTCTTGGTGTTTAATGGAAAGTCGTATCAATGATCTATACTCCCATTTATCTGATTAAAAAGCCATATTCAACACCATAAATAATAGAGAGGGGATTGTATGATTATTATTTTCTTTGAATTTTTGGCTATTATATATTGCATAAACGCGTTGCAAAGACGATATATCAAACTTTCCAACGTCCTTATAATTGGGTTGAGCATCCAAGTAATAACGTTGGTTCTATATAGGATAAATTTAGACTATATAGGACGAGATGTATATTTTAGCGATTCAGAAGTTTATTGGAATAACACATTACAGCTACTTCGCGGTCAAAAACTCACTGGATACGGAACACAAGTGGGATATGCGTATTTCTGCGCATTAATAGAGTTACTTTCACCTTTTTATAGTGTCTTATGGCTGAATATATCTAATGTTTTAATTGTTGATATTAGTGTATTAATCTTGTGCATTATAATATATGAAGATAATCATAACCGAAGTAATATTAAATTATTCGCAGAAATATGCTTATTTAATCCATTAATTATATATTCTTTATTGAGAAATATGAAGGATGCACTTTTTTTATTTATCATAGTGGTAATCATACTTTTATACACAAAAATAAAAAGAAATCGAAAGTGGATATACATTATTCCTATTATCATACTAACGATTGTTGTTTCTACAATAAGACCTTGGGGATTTTTAATTATGCCTGTTTTAGCAATAGATGGGTTTTTATCAAGTGATATAGGAAGTCCAAAGAAACGGCTAATCATAACCATAATTATTTTAACTCTTTTTATTATTGTACTTAAGGCCACTTCTTTATGGGATCATGTCTTACTTTGGGAACCCATTGTTATAGAAAGAGCAAGTAAGCTGTCAATGATTGAAATAATAAGTGCTCCAATAAAGATTCTTACAGGCCCAGGTCCCTATAGGTCTTTTTTTGGAAATGATTATTTTTTATACACCACAACAGTAGGAAATATAGCTAGTGGCATAGGATCGATTGTTTGGTGGATGGCTATTAGCACTATGTTAGCTAATATAAAGAGTTTTAGAATAACAAAATGCAATCTGACTGTTCTGTTGGTATGCTTAATGTTTTTGGGAATATATTCAATGCAATATGGAGGAAGCTTAGAACTTAGATTTAGAGGAGTAATTTATATCCTATTTGCGGCTATGTTCTTTAGTGGGTTAAAAAAACATATCAAAGTGACGCCTGTTTCAGTTTTAATATTCATTATTGCATTGCCTGTCGGGACAATATTAAGTGCGTGATTTATCATTGTAGTTAGAATTAATGATGCAGTTCAAAAGAAAGTGGTCATTATGGATCTAATAAAAAAAGTATATCAATCAAGAGTGTTCAAGAATGGTTTATGGTTAACAATATTGCAAATTGTGAACACAATAGCACCTATGCTTACAATACCATATATAACGAGGGTATTAGGTGCATCAAAGTATGGTTCCTTTTCAATTGCCTTGAACTTAATATATTATATACAAGTCGTTGTTGAATATGGTTTTGCTATGACTGGTGCTAGAAAGGTAGCACTTGCAAAAACACAAAAAGAAATAGATAAGATATATAGTTCTATATTATATTCAAGAATAGTACTGACAATAATATCCGTATTTTTTTTAGTGGGATTTACTGTATTGGGCGGTTATGATCAGAATACTGTTATATGTATGGTTATTTTGTTCTTAATTGTTTTTGGAACAACAATTCAGCTAACTTGGCTATTTCAAGGGATGCAGGAGATGAAGCCAATAACAGTGATAAGTTCCATTTCTAGAATTATTTCATTAATCTCGATATTCCTATTTGTAAAGACAGAAAATGATCTATATCTGTATTGCTTTTTATATTCTTTAACAAATGTTATTTATGGAATTGTCGGCCATATTATCGCAAGAAACAAGTATCATATAAAAACAATACATATATCGTTGAAAAATATACTTAATGAATTAAGAGATGGGTGGTATTTATTTACTTCTTCTGCAATGTCAAAAATATTTGGGAATATTGGTATTACAGTTTTGGGATTAGTAACAGTAGAATATGAAGTAGGAATTTACTCAGCAATTTCCAAAATAACCTCTGTTGCTATTCTTTTGTTTTTACCCGTTAGTCAGGCATTGTTTCCATATATAAGTAAAGTGTTTGAGACGTCAAAAACTGATGCTTTAAAAATAATTAAACTAGTGTCTATATCCACTGTTTTTGTATTCTCACTAGGAGGTCTAGTTATTTTCTTATATAGAGACTTAATAGTCGAGATTGCTTTTGGAAGTGAATATTTAAAATATTCACTTCTATTATTACCTCTATTAATTTGGATGATTACTTCGATTATTAATAATTTTTTAGGAATTCAAATCCTTGTTGCGAGTGGTCATCAGAAAGAATATAGCAAAGCTTTTACAGTTAGTATGTTGTTTTTGGTTATATACAATTTGATTCTGATCGGTAAATTTATGATGTATGGTGTGGCTACAGCACAAGCATTATCTGAGATTACATTAACTATAATATTAATAAAAAGTATAAGTAAAATATATAGAAAATCCAATAAAACGAACGAAAATATATGCTAAAGAATAAAGGACTTAGAGGGAAAATATATGAAAAAAATAATGACTGTATTTGGAACAAGACCAGAGGCTATAAAAGTATGTCCACTTATAAATGAATTAAAAAAAAGAAAAAACATAGATGTAATAGTATGTGTGACAGGTCAACATAGGCAAATGTTAGATCAAGTTTTAAATACTTTTAATGTACAGCCGGACTACGATCTGAATTTAATGAAAAATAAGCAAACATTATTCGATATTACTATCGGTATTTTGGAAGGAATAAAAAATATTATCAAAGTTGAACAACCTGATGTTGTTCTTATTCATGGTGATACAACAACAGCATTCGCCACTGCATTAGCTTGTTTTTACTTACAAACTCCGATTGGTCATGTTGAAGCTGGACTGAGAACCTATAATATTTATAGCCCTTATCCTGAAGAATTTAATAGACAAGTAGTTTCAATAATATCGTCTTATAACTTTGCACCAACGCAATTAAGTCGTGAGAACTTAATTAGTGAAGGCCATAATCCAGAAAGTATATATATTACTGGCAACACAGTAATCGATGCTATGGAACATACTGTTACGGCAAATTATAATCATCCAGAACTAGACTGGATCGGAGATAGCAAAATGATATTTATTACGGCTCATAGAAGGGAGAATCTCGGTGAGCCCATGAGGCATATGTTTCGGGCAATTAGACGTGTTTTAGATGAGCATGTAGATTGTAAAGCGATTTATCCTATCCATATGAATCCCTTAGTAAGAGAGATTGCTACAGAAGAATTAGGAGAATGCGATAGAATTCATATTATTGAACCGTTAGATGTATTGGATTGTCATAATTTTGAAGCGAGATCTTATCTATGCCTTACTGATTCGGGAGGAATTCAAGAAGAATGCCCTTCTTATGGAGTGCCGGTTTTAGTTATGCGAGATACTACAGAGCGTCCAGAAGGAGTAAATGCAGGAACACTTAAGCTTGTCGGCACTGACGAGGAAACCATATACAAAAATTTTAAATTACTACTTGAAGATAAGGACTATTATAATACAATGTCTAATGCCTGTAATCCATATGGTGATGGAAAAGCATGTAAGCGGATTGCAGATATTCTCGAATATGGAGTTTACGAACCTTGGAAGCCTGAAAAATAGGTGGTTAACAAATCACTGAGAGTTTAAAGCCACTATCTTAATATATGTCCTTATTTATAGAATTCTAAAGAAAGTCGTTTGGTATGCCAAACTGTACTGGCTTTCAGAGAATGATGCACTACTGTAATGTAGATAGGTGAATAAGCGAAGCCTGATTCTGTAGATAGATTTAATCGAATATCCAAAGATTTGTGAGGTCGAATCAAGCCTCCAAATTTAATCAGTAAAACTGAAAAGGAGTTGTTCCTGGTTCTATAAAATAAGGTGTGGTCTGAATCTGTAAGGACGTAAATTTAGTATGGTCTCAGACCACATTCCAGATTTATAGGACGTAAATCATGAGTGGTGACGACTGGATCTAGCCGATCCGTCTGTCACCACTTTTCCTTTTTCCAGGAATCGGCCGGTATCTTCAGGCTCTCATAAACCGGATCTGCCGCATATGCGGCCTGCTTTCTGGGCACATACAGGAGCCGGTTGCGGAACCGGTCGAAGTTCTGGTATCCATTTCCTGTGTTCTCCACAAGTTTGATCACACGGTTCTTTAATTTGAAAACAATCTTGCGTTCAAAGCTGACAATTGCCAGAGCCACTAAGC
>CAJUHN010000224.1 GCA_910585935.1 uncultured Lachnospiraceae bacterium
ATTAACGCCTGTGGAGATAGTAGGTTACGAGGTCGATGAAGCAGGAAGCCCATTGTTTAGACAATGGGTAGTTCACAATGACGGGATGAATTGCAAAAATAGTATTCTATAATTTCTTAGTAAAACATATAATACGATTAGCCTCTGAAAAGTCCGCTTTAAGATGAAACTTCAAACTTTGTTCATTTGTGATTTCACAATCACTGGCAAATTCAGTACATCCTTTTTCTTTCGACCATTGTTCACACGCTTGTAATAATTTTTTTGCAATTCCCCTTTTTCTATAATCTTCTTTTACAAAAATACCTTCTAGATATCCTACAGGGCTACTATGTGTACCTTCTACATAATCATGGCGTAATTGACACTGAGCGAATCCAATAATTTGAGCATCTTCAGAATATATGTAAATCACTCCATCTTCACTTGTAATAACCGTTTCCAGTTCTTTCACTAAATTTTCTATATCATGGTTTTTCCACATAATAGAAGCCATTTCAGCCACATGATGGACATTCTTTTTAGTTGCTTTATATATCATATTTCCTCCAATTAATTTTGTTTTATCTATCTTTTCAAAAAAATAATTCTCATCTTCTTATATTATCGTCAATAAAGATATTTTGCATAAATACACAGATTATCTTTAGTATAACAACATTTCCATATCAAGACAATGATAAAATTGCTGAATTTTTTTATTTCACTTTTTTCTTGTTATCGTGGAAATAACGCTTTTTTTTAAAAGCAAAACAGCCAATTAACTAGCGGAGGCAAGAAAGTATTCCAAAAGAAGCCCCTTGAAAGACGTTGGTACTTAATGAGCAGTTCCGCAAGGAGCGGGGCTGCGAATTTAGTACCATTACGTCTGGAACGGAGCGGAAGCGCGGCTTCGCTGGAATACTTCCTTGCCGCAGCGTCCCCTTTGACCTTCAAATATCCCAAAACATAAACAATTTTTATTCTAATCACACAAAAAGTAAAAAGGACAAATTATTCTTGCGGTTGCTTGTAAGGTATGAATGTGATACAATAACAAGAAAAATGTCATGTGGAATAACATGGTAATGACATAATACACGCATCTTAATGAAGCAAAATAATAGAAAGCGATGAATAAGGGCGTTAGAATAAAACTTTAGGGAAAACAAATAATAGGAAGGAGGGAAAATTTATAAACTGATTTACAAGAGATAAGAATGGAAATAATAAAAGAAAGGGATGTGAAGATAAGGATGGATATCAGTATTTTTGATGTAGTTGGACCTATTATGATAGGACCTTCTAGCTCTCATACAGCAGGAGCGGCAAAACTTTCTAGAGTGGCTAGATTAATAGTGAAAGAACCATTTACCCATATTTCATTTGGCTTGCATGGTTCTTTTGCAAAAACCTATAAGGGGCATGGAACAGATAAGGCTTTAGTGGCAGGAGCATTAGGACTTTCAGAAGATAGTGAGGCTTTGGCAGATTCTTTTAAACTCGCTAAAAATCAGGGATTAGAATTTGATTTTTATGAGATAGAATTAGAAGGAGTACACGAAAACACAGTGAAAATGACATTGACTATGTTAGATGGAAGTCAAAATGTAGTAGTAGGTTCTTCTATCGGTGGAGGTCAGATTGAAATTATAGAAATTAATGGATTTGTCACAAATATGTCATTACAATTACCCACTATTGTTATTAATCAATATGACAAAAAAGGAGTCATCAGTGAAGTGAGCGGTATTTTGGCGGAACACAGTTTAAATATCGCTACAATGAAGTTGAGTCGAACAGGAAAAGGGGATAGAGCGTGCTGTATTATTGAAATAGATGGAGAGATTCCAGAAGAGATTGAACAAGAGATCATGAGAAATAAAAATATTATAAGTGTGAAAGTGATTAATATTTAAAATCTATGAGTGCAGTACAATGAGTCTATAGATTTTTATAGTTTAATATAATAAAACTACATGGGAAAGAGGTAAAATATGTACCATAATATAGAAGAATTATTAACACTAGCGGAAGAAAGACAAGTCCCTTTATATAAAATTATTTTAGAAAATGAAATGTTATTATCAGAAAAATCAGAAGAGGAAATTTATAAGGGATTAGAAGAACGATATCGAGTGATGAAAACTTCTGCCAATAAAGCCCTTTCTAAGCCACAAGAAACAGTAGGAAATTTGATTACAGGATTATCTCATAAACATTCTGAATACAGTAATACCGAGAATACTCTATGTGGAAATTATCTGAATAAAGTGATGGCATTTGCACTTTCTTGTAGTGAGGTGAATGCTGCGATGGGAAAAATTTGTGCAGCTCCAACAGCCGGGTCTTGCGGTATTTTACCTGCTGTTATTTTAGGTGTTTCTGAGAAATTTCGATTAGAAAGAAAGGAAACGTTAGATGGTATTTTGACCGCTTCGGGATTAGGAGCAATTATCATGAAAAACGCCACTGTTTCTGGCGCAGAAGGAGGATGTCAGGCAGAGTGTGGGGTGGCAGCAGCTATCGCGGCAGCGGCAGCCGTGGAGATGAGAAAAGGGACACCAAGAATGGCAGTAAATGCGTGTTCTTTAGCATTGATTAATGTGATGGGATTGGTATGTGATCCCGTGGCAGGTTTAGTGCAAATGCCCTGTGCACAGAGAAATGCTTCTCAGGCAGTAAATGCTCTTTTGAGCGCAGATTTAGCTTTAGGAGGAATGGTTTGTCCTGTGCCAGCAGACGAGGTGGTAGAAGCAATGTATCGGATAGGAAAGCAGCTTCCATCTGAATTAAAAGAAACAGCATTAGGAGGACTAGCGGCTACACCTACTGCTAAAAAATTAGAATATGAAATATTTCACTAATAGAAGAATAGGTAATTGTGAAAGGTAAAAGGGGGGACGCTACGGCAAGGAAGTATTCCAGCGAAGCCGCGCTTTCGCTCCGTTCCAGACGTAGCGGTACTAAATTCGCAAATCCCGCTTCTTGCGGGTTTGCTTATTATCGGCTTTAGCCGGTTGAGTACGGCGGAGTTTTTCGCGTTCCGAAAAACGGAAACGTGCGAAACAAAAAACCACCTGCTATGCGGGTGGTGTAGCAAGTGCTTATAGCACAAAAATCACCTTTCCGTTATGATAGAGTTGTTCAAGCTACTACATAACGAAAGGAAAGGTGATTTTTATGGCTAACAAGACAAACAGTATGGCACATACGAAATGGATGTGCAAGTACCACATTGTCTTTACTCCCAAGTATAGACGAAAAGCAATTTATAATCAATACAAAGTAAGTATACGTGACATTATAAAACAACTTTGTGCGTATAAAGGGGTGGAGATTATCGAAGGACATTTGATGCCCGACCATATCCATATGCTGGTAAGTATACCACCCAAGTATAGTGTGTCAAGCTTTATGGGGTATCTGAAAGGAAAAAGTGCTCTGATGATATTCGACAAGCACGCAAACCTGAAGTACAAATACGGAAACCGACATTTTTGGGCAGAGGGATATTACGTCAGCACAGTAGGACTGAACGAGGCAACGATAAAGAAGTATATCCAGGATCAGGAGAAAAGTGACATAATGCAGGACAAGTTGAGTGTGAAGGAATATGAAGACCCCTTTAAGGGGTAGCCGGTATTACGAACGCCCTTTGAAGGGCGGCGACGAGTCAAGGGCGTAGTGGCTTGAACGAAGTGAAAGCCAGCGTCTTTAGGCGCAGGTCGGTAACAAAGGCTTATAGCCGCAGAGCAAACCACCCGTTTTACGGGTGGTTATGATTAAGTACCGACGTCTTCCAAGGGACTTCTTATGGAATACTTCCTTGCCTCCGCTGGTTGGTTGGCTGTTCTACTTTTGGAAAAGTGAATTTATGATTATGATAAGCTATGAAAATTTTAGTGAGGAGATATGAAGAAGTAATTCTCAAGAAGCTCAGTATGGATATGGTTTTTAGAGTTTTGTAATTATCTAGAAGCTAATATAAAAGAAAATAAAAGGGATAGAACGATGTACAAGACAGTGACAAGAGGGTTTGTGCCAGAAGATAAAAAAGAATTTACAGGAGAGGGAATAGAAAAATTAAAGAAGGCTGCAGAAGAGGTCGCATTTTTATTAGAAAGAGGGTATAGTGTGAAGACAGCTACTACCTTTGTTGGCAATCATCATTTATTATCAGAGAGGCAGAGATTAGCACTGGCGAGGGGACTGGCTGCAAAAGAAGTATTAGAAAATAGAAAGAAAAAAGAGTGTGATATTTTAGGTTTAAAGGGCAGAAAAGTTTATATGGATGGATTTAATATCATTATCACACTGGAAGTCGCATTTTCTGAGTCTGTTATCATAAAAGGAGAAGATAACACTATCAGAGATTTAGCAGGGCTTCGAGGTACTTATCAGATCATTGATAAGACGGAAAAAGCTATTTTAAGTATATTAAACGCTTTAGACAAATTAAAAGTAGCACAATTAGAGATTTATTTAGATTCTCCTGTTTCTAACTCAGGTAGATTAAAAAATTTTATCTTAGAATTATCCGAACCATATCAAGTAGAAGTGATTGTATCTGTAATACCAGATGTGGATAGAGTTTTATATACAAAAGAAGGTGTTATCACAAGTGATGCAGTGATTTTAGATAACTGTTCGAGTTGGATTAACTTAACGCCTTATTTATTGAAAGAAGAGGAAAAATATACTTATTGGATGGTAGAGATTACCAGAGAACAAGAGAAAAAATAAAAGAGGAAAGGAAGAAATTTTTGATGGAAACAGATATTCAAATCGCCCAAGAAGCAAAGATGCTGCCAATTAAAGAGGTGGCAAAGCAACTAAAGATAGAGGAAGATGAATTAGAACTCTATGGAAAATATAAAGCAAAGCTGTCAGAGGAATTAGAAGAGAAAATAAAGGATAATCCAAATGGAAAATTGATTTTAGTGACAGCTATCAATCCTACCCCTGCTGGTGAGGGAAAGACAACAACTAGCGTAGGACTAGGACAGGCATTTTGTAAAATGGGAAAGAAAGCGATCATCGCACTGCGAGAACCATCTCTAGGACCTTGCTTTGGAATCAAAGGAGGAGCAGCAGGGGGAGGGTATGCGCAAGTTGTACCTATGGAAGAATTAAATTTACATTTTACTGGTGATTTTCATGCGATTACTTCCGCAAATAACCTATTGGCAGCACTATTGGATAATCATATCCAACAGGGCAATTTATTGCGCATTGACCCTAATCAGATCGTATGGAAGAGATGTTTAGATATGAATGATAGGGTGCTGCGAAATGTGGTAGTGGGACTCGGAAAAAAAGCAGATGGTGTGGTGAGAGAAGATCATTTTGTCATTACAGTAGCTTCTGAAATTATGGCGATTCTCTGCTTGGCAGATGATATAAAAGATTTAAAAAGAAGACTGGGTGAGATCATAGTTGCCTATAATTATGATGGAGAACCTGTGACAGCAGCAGAATTGAATGCGGTAGGAGCGATGACAGCACTATTAAAAGATGCGATGAAACCAAACTTAATTCAAACATTAGAAAATACACCTGCTTTAGTACATGGTGGACCATTTGCTAATATCGCCCATGGCTGCAATAGCGTAAGAGCCACTAAAATGGCATTGAAATTAGCGGATTATACCATCACAGAGGCAGGATTTGGGGCAGATTTAGGAGCAGAGAAATTCTTTGATATTAAGTGCAGAAAAGCAGGACTAAAACCAGATGCAGTCGTCTTAGTCGCTACGGTGAGAGCATTAAAATATAATGGAGGAGTTTCAAAAACAGAACTTCATCTAGAAAATTTACAAGCCTTAGAAAAAGGGATAGTGAATTTAGAAAAACATATAGAAAATTTACACAAATATGGAGTGCCTGTTGTTGTGACATTAAACCGTTTTATGACAGACAGCCAGAAAGAGTTAAATTATGTAAAAGAGTTCTGTGAACAAAGAGGATGTGAATTCGCATTATCTGAGGTATGGGAAAAAGGCGGAGAAGGCGGAATAGAATTAGCAGAAAAAGTGATGGAAACACTAGAAAAGAAAAAAAGTGATTTTCATCTATTATATCCAGATGAAATGGGATTAAAAGAAAAAATCGAAACGATTGCAAAGGAAATCTATGGAGCAGATGGAGTAGAATATGACAGCACAGCATTAAAAGCATTAGAGAGAATTGAAAAATTGGGATTTGGAAATCTTCCTATCTGCATGGCAAAAAATCAGTATTCTTTATCTGATGATGCTACAAAATTAGGAAGACCAGAAGGGTTTCATGTACATATCCGTGAAGTATATGTATCAGCCGGAGCTGGATTTGTAGTAGCGATTACAGGAACTATTATGACTATGCCCGGACTCCCTAAAAAACCAGCAGCAGATAATATTGATGTAGATAATGATGGAAAGATTATCGGTCTGTTTTAATCTTTTATATTTAAAATATTTAGGTTAAAGATAGAAGTAAGGGTATTGTTCTATTTATTTGAAAGTGAAAAGGGGGCGCTCCGGCAAGGAAGTATTCCACCGAGGCCACACTTTCGCTCCGTTCCAGACGTAGCGGTACTAAATTCGCAAATCCCGCTTCTTGTGGGT
>CAJUHN010000225.1 GCA_910585935.1 uncultured Lachnospiraceae bacterium
CTATTCCAAAAGAAGCCCCTTGGAAGACGTTGGCACTTAATGAGCAAACCCGCAAAGAAGCGGGATTTGCGAATTTAGTGTCCGCTACGTCTGGAACGGAGCGAAAGCGCGGCTTCGTTGGAATAGGTTCTCGCAGGGGCGAACCTTTGTTTCTATTTTCCCCCATCCATCAACGATTATTGAACACTAACTTTTTCCATTTTCATTCAAATAAATTGATCTTATTTTCAAACAAACTAGAACTTTCTATTTTATTTTCATTTCCCAAAGCACATACTACTTGTTCTTTTAAAATCGCGTCCATAATAGGCGCTAATTCTCGTATTCCCTCTTGTGTCGCATTTAAGATCTGCTTTCTTTCCTCCTGAAGCATTTCCTGTGTAAGTCCTGTCAAATAAGCAAAAAGTGCTTTTGCCCCCTTTGCGCTGGCTGTAAGTGGAGTATCTAAATCACTGATTGTTCCAATAATATACTTTGTCATATCTCTTTCATCCACAGTAAAATTCTTCACATATTCTGTAATACCATTATAGACTTGATTTGTTTTCTCTAAATTCGGATCACGATAGGAAACAAAATAGCTGTCCCCATTTCTGGAAAATCCGCTGCCACAGCCATATGCGCCACCCTTCACACGCAAATTTATCCACAAATATTCATAATCCATAATGACAGAAAGCACTTTCAGTTTTCCATCATATTCTAAACCTGCTCTTTTATAATTTCCCACTCTTGCAACAAACTGTATCTGTGAGGAAGTCTTCAATCCTTCATTTCTCTTTTCCAGCGGAAGTTTTTCCTTTACTTTTTCTACTTTATCAGAATAGAGTTTCTCAGCTAAATTTTTCAGCCCTTCTTCGATCTGTTCATATCCTTTTTCATCTGCTGTATAACTCAATAATAAATTTTCTTTTCGGAATACAAAATGAATTAATCTTGTTAAATTTTCTACAATTTTTTGTTTTTCCTGTTCAAAATTTTTCTCCAGACTCTCTATAAACTTATAAAATCCCACTCCATTTATCCTATCTCCATAAAATTGAGCAGGGGAAATATAAGATAATGCTCTCATTTTCGCAGTAACATTTCCAGAATAAGACAGACTCATCTGTAATCTGGATTTTATTTCTGCGATGATCTCATATAGGCGTTTGGTATCTTCTAGTTTAGAGCGGAATAAAATCTCCTCTATCATTTTAAATACGAAATCTTGCTTCTCATAAAGTGCTTTTCCTACCACATTCATGGTAATCTTCACTTTATCCGCATCTTGACAATTCCCATATACAGCGGAACTCACACTGATTCCACCAGTATTTTTATTGATTTCATGGAATAGACTTCCATAACCGTAGTTCTCTGTATCCACAAATCCCAATACATGTTTTAGAAGCCCTATATAAGGAACTAAGTCTAATTCTAACCCTTCTACCTGAAAAACAAAGTTAAAATATCCAATACCATTTGTGAACAAATCATGATGTAATACTTTTATATCCCCTATTTTCTTCTCTTCTATGATAAGTTTTTGTGTTTCTTTATCGATATCTTCTCTTTTCAGCATAGGGATACTCTCTAGCTCTTCTTTCGTAGAAGGAGTTTCCTGATATTTTGCCAAGCTCTTTGTCTTTTCTACTAAATTGTCTATCTCTTCTTTGGATAAATTAGCTTTATATGCCTTAAGCTTTTCTTCCACAGCTTTTTCTTTTTTTGCGGTCAGCCCTTTTTCTGGTTTTATCATCACCACAGAAGCATGTGTATTTTCTAATAAATATTTTTGAATACATTCCTCAAAATATCTCGTGTTTATTTTCTCTTTCATCAGAGGAAATAACTGATTTAATTCTAATTTCTGAAATGGTTCACTTTCGTCATAAATCCATGTTCCTATTGCTTGGATTCCAAAAATCAGTCCCTTTGGACTCCTTCCAAAATCTGCTTCTCTATAAGAAAATTCCAGATAATTAATCGCAGCTTCTAAAGCATCTTTGTCGATTCCTTCGTTTACTAATTTCTTTAATGTTTCTTCTATAATAGAGAGAAATCTTTCTTTTTCTTCTATATTAGTATTTTTAGCTACAATAGAAAAAATTGTCTGTCTAGTGTCAGCTTGAAAGCCTCCATAGACATCTTTTCCGATTCCTGCATCAATTAATGCCTTTTTTAATGGTGCACCTGGGGCGGAGATCAGCACATACTCTAAAATATTAAAAGTTAAGTTAATTTCTTTTTTTAATATACTCTCTATCACTACATTATAAGATAAAAATGCATTATCCTGTTCATTTTCTCCATCGGAAATGGAATAAGATTTTTCTACTTCTCTTATCTGTGTAAAAGGTTTTTGTTCAAAAATTTCAGAAGAAACCGATAGAAAATCATAATGGCTTAAATATTCTCTATCCAACCAGAGCAGCTTTTCTTCCATGTCCATGTTTCCATATAAATAAATATAGCTATTAGAAGGATGATAATATTTTCTATGAAACTCTAAAAACTCCTCGTATTTCAGATCGGGTATAGATTCTGGATCGCCCCCTGATTCATTGGCATAACTTGTATCAGGAAAAAGGGAATTAAGAATTTCCCTATACAGCATATCATCTGCAGAAGAAAATGCTCCTTTCATCTCATTATACACTACGCCATTATAAATGATATCTTTTTCTGGGTCTTCTAAGCTATAACTCCAGCCCTCTTGTCTAAATATTTCTTCTCTCTTATAAATATTTGGATTTAATACAGCATCCATATACACGTCCATCAGATTTTGAAAATCCTTATCATTACAGCTCGCTACAGGATACATGGTGTGATCTGGATATGTCATCGCATTTAAAAAAGTGTTTAAAGAACCTTTTACCAATTCCACGAATGGATCTTTTGCTGGGAATTTTTTAGAACCGCATAAAACAGAATGTTCTAAAATATGTGGAACGCCTGTATCATCTGGTGCTGGTGTACGAAAACAGATGTTAAATACCTTATTTTCGTCCTGATTTTCTATTAAAAATAAACGTGCTTTTGACTTTCTATGTTTCATCAAATATCCATAAGAAGCGATATCTGGAAGTTCTCTCGCTTCTATCAATTCATATTCTTTCTGACACTTTAAAAAATTGTTCTTTTTTCTCTGATTTTCTTCTATCATTTCTATTCTCCATTCCTTTTCATTCAAAATGCTGTCTTCTTTTCGGTTATATTTTTTTATTCTAAATATATCCCTTTTTATTATAATGTCGCTATAAATTTTAAAAATGCTTCTCTTCCTTCTTTTGTATATTTATAAACTCCTGCATGTTCTAATACTTTTGTGAATACCTGTCCGATTTCTTCTTTTATGATTCCATCTACATTTTCTTTTGTGATCTCTTTATATTTTGGCAAAAATTCTTCTACCCAATCCGCATGTTTTTCTATTCTTTCCTCTGATCGGATATCCTTTCCTTCCACTAAATACTCTGCTAATAATTCCATCTCTTCTTTTAACCTAGATGGCAAAACGGCAAGCCCCATCACTTCAATTAATCCAATATTTTCTTTTTTGATATGATGTAGCTCCTCATGAGGATGATAAACGCCGAGAGGATGTTCTTGTGTTATGATATTATTCCTTAAAGTTAAATCTAGTTCATAAGTATCTCCTACTTTTCTGGCAATCGGGGTAATGGTATTATGTGGTTCATCATCTGTATAAGCCAAAATAAATGCCTCTTCATCTGTATATTCTCTCCATTTTCTGAGAATATAATCCCCTAGTTCTATCAAACGTTTTTCCTCTTTACTGCGCGTGCGGATAACGGCTAATGGCCATTTTAAGATCCCTGCTTCCACATCTTCATATTCTGGAATCGTCACAGGGATTTCTATCGGCGCTCTCGCCATCGCAAATTCATAATTTCCTCCCTGAAAATGGTCATGGCTTAAAATAGATCCTCCTACAATCGGCAAATCTGCATTAGAACCCAAAAAATAATGTGGAAACTGTTTAATGAAATCAAAAAGTTTGATAAAAGTGTTCTTATCTACTTTCATTGGGATATGTTCTCCATTAAATACTATACAATGTTCGTTATAATATACATAAGGAGAATATTGAAATCCCCATTCTTGTTCATTTATTGTGATGGGAATGATTCTGTGATTATTTCTCGCTGGGTGATTAATCCTTCCTGCATATCCTTCATTCTCTTTGCAGAGTAAGCATTTTGGATATCCACTCTGTTTTGCCAATTTCGCCGCTGCAATCGCTTTGGGATCTTTCTCTGGCTTGGATAAATTAATCGTAATATCTAATGTGCCATATGTAGTATCCACTGTCCATTTCATATCTTTTTTGATTCGATATCTGCGGATATAATCACTGTCTTGACTCAATTTATAAAAATATTCTGTCGCTTTTTTAGGAGATTCTTGGTAAAGTCTAAAAAATTCTCGTTTCACTTCACTCGGTCTTGGCATCAGGCAGTTCATCAGCTTTGCATCAAATAAATCCCGATATACCACTCCATTTTCTTCTATCAGCTTATTTTGATAAGCATAATCTAACATTTCTTTTAGTGTCTGTTCTAAATCTATGGGAATATCCTCTTTTTCTAAAACAGGTTCTTCATAATCCTCTTTCTTTAAAATCTCTAAAATCTGATTTGTTGTATAGACTTCATCTTCTTTTGTTAATAACCCTGTTTCCAGACCATAAATAACTAATTTTCTAATCGCTGTATCAATCATAAAAACCCTCCTTTTTTGCATAATAACCTTTCCATTTGCCTTAAACTTCCATCTCTATCATAACTCATTTTATATATCTAGTAAAGGAATGATTTTATTATTTTACCTGCTCTTTTTCCGCTAAATTTAATTTTGTTTGAAAGAAATATTTTCTTTTTTCAAATAATAAAAGGTTCGCTACGGCAAGGAGGTATTCCATCGAAGCCGCGCTCTCGCTCCGTTCCAGACGTAGCGGACACTAAATTCGCAAATCCCGCTTCTGGCGGGTTTGCTCATGAAGTGCCGACGTCTTCCAAGGGGCTTCTTATGGAATACCTCCTTGCCTCCACTAGGTCGTTGGCTGTTCTACTTTTTGAAAAGTGAATGTTACAATAAGCTATGAAATCTAAGTGGGGAGATATATAAAAGTAATTCTCAGAAAAGTCAGTATTGATATGACGTTCTGAGTTTCGCAATTACCTATGTAATAATAGAGAAAAGGGATAATAATAGGATGTAATTAAGAATACAGCATTGAAAATTACATTTATTTCGCACTAAATTTCTCTATATACTATTATTTTGAGGTATTTCATGATAAAATTATAAAAAAATTTTTTGCAAAGAATTTTATCATGAGCAAAAAAGAAATAACTTCTTAAAACTATTTTGTTAGCAAAGTAGAACAAGTCAAAATCTTTATTACTATTTGTGTTGTTAAATTTAATACTGGAATGGAGATTACTATGAAATATATAATTAAAGATGTTGGATTTACAAGTCTAGATAAAGAATATAATATATTAGATAGTATTAGAAAAAAAAACGAATCCTTAGTTTTTTATCGTTGTGATACAAAAATACATGAATTGTCAGAAGAAGCTTATAATAATTTAAAGGAAGAATATTTTGAAGGATACTGTAATGATACAATCGGATTAAGCCTTGAAGAACATCTACAAATAAAATTATTGATCATAAACTTTTTAGTAAAAAATAAACTATTACAATATATGCGACCAATTGGTATAAGTCAAGCAGATGAATATTATAAAAATATGGTAGATAATTGTTTTGATATGTATCATTATAACTTTGTTGACAAAATAAAAGATATCATTATGAATATCGCGTATGATAGTGAGTCCCCCTATAGAAAAAATTTTATCAACAAACGAATCCTTTATCATAATAATTATTATCTAGATGAAGAAGGAATAAACAAAGTGGTTTTTACAAATATTTGGTATATGCCAAATGATGTAGCTGAAATTTTATATGCAATGAAAGAAGAGGCTATTTATTCAGGAATAATTACAGATAGTAGTAATCCGTTTGATTATTCCGCAACCTCTTTTTGTAAAGTAGAAACTGCTGATAATTATGATTTGTATATAAGCACGAAAGATAATGAAAAATTAAATACAAACACATGGAATATAATTGAAGCATATAAATGGAAAATATTAATTGTATAACTAATAAATTTACCTATCAGTGTTGTTAAGAATAGATAAATATAGATTATTTTTTATGTAGGTGTTATAATATTAATATAGTTTAATTTCCAATTTAAAAGGAAAAGAAAAGAGCTAATCGTTAAAATTATTACTTACATAGGAGTCAATAACACCCCACTTGTAGAAGTGGGGGCTTGAAAAAGCCTTGTTGACTAGCCTAAGTCTTAACGGACTACGTTATTTATGTTATCATACCTACAAATGTTTCCCTAGTTTGTAGCTCTATGCAGGCTCTGTAAACAGTTCTAAGTGTAGGAACAGTCAACCTGATAGGTCCGATTACGGCAAGCATTTATAACATTGGCGAAGGGAAACTAACTCCATAGAAGG
>CAJUHN010000226.1 GCA_910585935.1 uncultured Lachnospiraceae bacterium
CTTATTAAGTGCCAACGTCTTCCAAGGGGTTTCTTATGGAATACTTCCTTGCCTTCGCTGCTGATTGGCTGTTCTACTTTTTGAAAAGTGAAATTTGCCATAAGCTATGAAGTTTCTGTGAGGAGATACAGGAAATAGATATTTGGAAAGGTTCGTATTTCTATGGGTTCTGGAGTTTCGCAAATGCCTATTAATTTGATAGAAAAAGAAAGGAGAGAAAATTATGGGAAAAGTAGATGAAGTGAGAGCACAGATGATGCAAGCGATGAAGGAAAAGAATAAGGAAAGAAAAGATGCCTTATCTGCATTACTAACAGCATTAAAGAATCGTGCAATTAATAATCGTGCAGAAGGAAAGAGTGATATTTTAACAGAAGAGGAAGAAAATCAAGTGATTTTGAAAGAGATAAAATCCTTAAAAGAAACTTTAGAAATGACACCGCAAGATAGAGTGGATATTATAGAAGAATGTCAATTTCGTATTTCTGTTATGAAAGAATTTGCTCCGGCGATGATGGAAAAAGAAGAAATAGAAGCAATCGTAAAAGAAGTGTTAAAAGAATTAGAAATAGATATTTTGACAGCGAAAGAAAAAGGAAAAGTGATGAAAGCTTTAATGCCAAAGGTAAAAGGAAAAGCAGATGGAAAATTAGTGAATGAAGTTGTAGCGAGTATGTCAGAATAAGCAGTTTTAGAAAAAGAGAAATGGTATCATAAAAATGACTTGATTTCTATTATTCATGGATTTAGTTGCAGAATTTACGGACTAAGAAAATACAAAAACAAATCATTCATAGAACCATCGGTGTATGCAGATTTGTCTATAATTTTTATCTGGCATATAATAAAGAAATCTATGAAAAAGAAGAAAGATTTATTTCCGGATATGACTTCTCAAAATGGCTGAATAATGAGTATCTTGTGCAAAATCCGGAATTTTCTTAGATAAAAGAAGTCAGTAGTAAATCCGTCAAGCAGAGTATCCTGAACGCGGGCAGAGCTTTCCGAAACTTTTTTCAACACAGAACGGGTTTTCCAAACTGGAAGAAAAAAATAAATTCCGATGGAACGATGTATTTTGTGAAGAATGGGACAAAACAAATAATTTTATGTGAACGGCACAGAATAAAAATACCAACTTTGAATTGGATAAGGCTGAAAGAAAAAGGCTATATCCCAACAAATGCAAGCACACATATCATAAAAAGCGCTACTGTTTCCATAAAAGCAGGCAAGTATTATGTTTCTGTTCTGGTGGAAGAATCGGAAACAGAATGGCCTGTTGTGAATGAGTTCGGAATTGGCATCGACTTAGGCGTAAAGGATTTTGCGATATGTTCCCATGAAAAGACCTATAAAAATATCAATAAGACTGCTCATATTAGAAAACTTGAAAAAAGTCTGAAACGACAGCAGAGAACACTTTCGAGGAAATACGAAAGTCAGAAAAAATTAACAAATAACCAGAAAGGAGATATAGATGGATTATTTAGATAAAGCGATTAGTTCTATAGAAGATAATTTAAAAGATACATTAAAAGAGATAGAAGAAATAGAAGATACAGAACATAAAGAAGAGATGGGAAATGTTTGCACCAAATTAAGAGAAGTAATTGCAGAGTTAAAAGCGATGAAGTGATGGCAACTTATCGCGTGATAAAGTATGGATATAAAAATATGACTATTTAAAAAATTTTTGTCGATAATAAACTTAGAATTTTTGACAAAACACCTTGCAAAAAATAATTTTCTATTTTATACTTTTGACGTACTTTCATATCAATATAGAATAGAAAGCATATTTTTACTAAAAAGTAATTTTATAATTGTCATTTCAAAAATATCATACTGTGTTCTGCAGAAAGCAGAAAATCTTTTGGAAGTTCTATTCCAAGCTTCTGTGATTTTTGAAAAAAGGGAGAGGACGTTAGAAAAATAGCGTCCTTATTTTTCCAAAAAATGATAAAAAATAAGAAAGAAAATTGTGTCGCTAAAGCGGCACTTTTTGACTTCCTAACATGCCACTTTCATTGACATGTTATTATAATGAACTATCTTGTAAAATAGGATAGTGTATGAAAAATAGATAAAAATAATTTTATTTTTATTTTAATATAGTCTATTTTTGGGTAGACTTTGAAATGAGAGAAAATCTAAGATTGACTTCTATGACAGAATCCATTAAAATAAGGGTGAGAAAAGGAGGCGACAAAATTCATGATGAAAAAATTGTTGTTTATTTTGAATCCTCGCTCTGGAAAAGGGCAGATTAAGAATAACCTGTTAGGTATTGTTGATACTTTTATTAAAAACAATTATGAAACTACTTTACATATCACACAGGATATTTTAGATGCGAAGAATAAAGTGATAAGCGATGGGGAAAAATACAACTTAATCGTATGCAGCGGAGGAGATGGAACACTTAACGAAACTTTATCTGGTATAATGGAAGCTGGACTCGATATTCCATTAGGATATATCCCCGCTGGTTCTACAAATGATTTTGCCGCGAGCCTGAGATTACCCAAAAATATGCATAAGGCTGCGGAAATAGCGACAGGCAAAAAAACATTTCTTTGTGATGTGGGAATGTTTAATGATCGTTATTTTGCATATGTAGCAGCTTTTGGCGCATTTACAGAGGTATCCTATGCTACACCTCAACAAATGAAAAATGTTTTAGGTCATCCTGCCTATATTATAGAAGGAATAAAGAAGTTGACTTCCATTAAATCAGCAAAAATATCTGTACGATATGATGGAAATATAATAGAGGGAGATTTTATTTATGGAATGATTACTAACTCTATCTCTGTAGGAGGATTTAAAAAATTAGTAGGAAAATCAGTTTATATGGATGATGGATTATTTGAAGTGACTCTCATCAGAAGACCTAAAAATCCATTGGAACTCCAAGAAATTATGGCTGCTATTTTAATGGAAGAAATGACATCAAACAATATGTATACGTTTAAAGCATCCAAATTAGAAATACATTCGCCAGAGGAAGTCCCATGGGTTTTAGATGGGGAATATGGAGGAGTTCCAAAGCAAATTATTATAAGAAATCTTCATCAAGCAATAAAAATTATGCATATATAGCATATAAATACATGAAAAGTATTAAAACATAGGTTGAATTTATATAAAATATTAGTTTATTTGGTATATGAGGTGATACCATTATAGTTCAGCTTATTTGAAAATGAAAGGTTCGTTTTCGCTAGGTAATGGATTATGAAACTCATGGATGAATATTTGCGTAGTTTGTATAAAAAAGAGTTTGTTTTCATCATTTTTGACTAGATTTGATTTTTATGCAAGTATAACAAAAAATATGAAATTTTTAAGTATAGAAAGGATAATTTTTACGTGGACGACGAAAGAGAGAAATTTATTGAAAAATTAAAAAAATTAGTAGAATTAGGAAAGAGCAAAAAGGGAATTTTAGACGTAGAGGAAATTAATGATTTTTTTAAAGATCAAAATCTATCAGTAGAACAGCTAGAATATATTTATCAATATTTAGAAGAACATAAAATAGATGTACTGCGCATTATGGACAATGATTTATTGGTGGATGATTTACTTTTAGATAAAGATGATGATGGTTTTATTGAAGAAGAGGAAGAAGAAATTGATTTAGATGCGATAGATTTATTAGAAGGTATTGGAACAGAAGATCCTGTACGTATGTATTTAAAGGAAATCGGTACAGTGCCTTTATTGAGTGCAGAAGAAGAATTAGAACTCGCTAAAAGAAAGTCTACGGGGGATAATTATGCAAAGGAGAGATTAATTGAATCGAATTTGCGTCTTGTAGTCAGTATTGCGAAGAGATATACAGGAAGAGGCATGAGCTTTTTGGATTTAGTACAAGAGGGAAATTTAGGGCTTATTAAAGGAGTCGAAAAATTTGACTATGAAAAAGGGTATAAACTGAGCACTTATGCGACATGGTGGATTCGCCAGTCTGTCACAAGGGCTTTAGCAGATCAGGCAAGAACTATCCGAGTTCCTGTTCATATGGTAGAAACCATTAATAAAATGTCGAAAATGCAAAGAAAACTCACATTAGAATTAGGATATGAGCCTACTACTACAGAATTAGCAGAAGCCTTGAATATGTCAGAAGATAAAGTGATTGAAATTATGCAAATCGCTCGCGAGCCAGCTTCTTTAGAAACACCTATAGGAGAGGAAGATGATTCTAACTTGGGAGATTTTGTAGCGGATAACAATGCCGTGACTCCAGAGGGAAATATTGAATCTGTGATGTTAAGAGAGCATATTGATACATTGTTACAGGATTTAAAAGAAAGAGAAAAACAGGTTATTGTATTGCGATTTGGTTTATTAGATGGGCATCCAAGAACCTTAGAAGAAGTGGGAAAAGAATTCAATGTGACGAGAGAACGTATTCGCCAGATAGAAGCAAAAGCTTTGCGAAAACTTCGTAATCCTGTGCGTTCTAAGAAAATTAAAGATTTTTTACAATAAAAATAATGACTGTGATTTAAACTATTTGAAAGTCAAAGGGACGCTGCGGCAAGGAAGTATTCCACCGAGGCCGCGCTTTCGCTCCGTTCCAGACGTAATGGTACTAAATTCGCAGCCCTTTGCAGGACTGCTTATTAAGTATCAACGTCTTCCAAGGGGCTTCTTATGGAATACTTCCTTGCCTTCGCTAGGTTGTCGGCTTTTCTACTATATAAAAGATTATAGAATAAAAAGGTTTGAATTGTAACAAATAGGGATTTCCTAGAACTCATAAAAGTTCACAGGAAATCCTTATTTTTATCAAAAAATTATCATAATTTTTTTGTATCTTAGAGAAAAGAGAGAGGATAGAAAGAAAGGAGATAATTTTTATGTTAAATAAAAAAGAAGATAAAATAATAGAAGGAATATATACAGAAAAAAAATATAAAAAACCAGTGAAATTTGTGGCGACTGCTGCTATGATAGGTGCGATAGCTGGTATAGGGGCATTTGGGGGATATCATTCACAGAATCTGACAGATAATCCGATAAGTAAGATAGAAAAACCGATGAATCAAACGATTTTAGCTACGAATACAGCGAATATTTCTTCAACAGAAAGTGTAAATTCTAATGTAATCGATGTATCTAATATTGTAGAAGAAACTTTACCTTCTGTGGTAGCAGTAAATACGATTATTTATAATGAAATAAATACAGGAATAAATATATTTGGAAAAAGCATTTATGGAGGAGATACCATAACACAAGAAACAGATGCTTGTGGTACAGGAATTATTATAGGAAAGAGTGAAGAGAATCTATTAATTTTAACCAATAATCATGTAATAGAAGATGCTAGTAAAGTATCTGTAACATTTTCGGATAATGAAGAGGTAGAAGGAACAGTATTAGGTTATGATGCAGATGCGGATATTGCAGTAATTATGATACCTCTTTCCAACATACCAGAATCTACGAAAACACAGATAAAAACGGCTGTGTTAGGTGATTCCGATATTACTCGTGTAGGAGAGGCAGCTATAGCTATCGGCAATGCGCTCGGATATGGACAATCTGTTACAACAGGAGTTGTTAGCGCGCTAAATAGAGAGGTGAATTTAGTAGATAAAACGATGACATTGTTACAGACAGATGCTGCGATTAATGGAGGAAATAGTGGAGGACCACTATTAAATGCGAATGGAGAAGTAATCGGAATTAATACAGTAAAATATTCTAAAACAGGAGTAGAGGGTATGGGATATGCGATTCCGATTAATGCAGCAAAACCGATTATAGAAGATATTATTAATGGCACGCAGAAAAAACAAGAGGATATACAAAAAGCATATTTGGGTATTTATGGATTAGATTTAGATGAATCATATCAGAGAATGTATCATTTGCCAGCAGGAATTTTTGTATATCAGACAGTAGAAAATTCTCCAGCAGTTCAATATGGATTAAAAAGTGGTGATATTATTACGCAGATAGATGGAAAGAGCGTTGTCACAATGGAAGAATTAGCAAATGTATTAGAAGAACATAAGCCGGGGGATACAATACAGATATCTTTTATGCAGTTAAGTAGAGATCAATATATAGAAACAACGATAGTTGTAGTATTAGGAGCAATAGAAGAATAAAGAAAAAAGAGGTTATGATGTATGACAAAAAGAGAAATGGATTTTCGGATGAGCAGACCGGGACTTTTAAAGGAAGGTGATAAAGTAGAATTATATGAATCTTTTTTAAATACATTAGAAGGAACAATGTATTATTATACGATAGAGCCAGCACTTGCTATGTCCAATAATACGCTTAAAAAGTTGGAAAAGCTGACAGGAACAGTGAAAGCTGTGACAGAATATGGGAGTGAGTGGACAGTAACAGTGATAATAGATGGGGAATAAGGGGAGGTGTTAGCGAATGGCTGATGGTTCACACAGGCAAAAAGACATCCCCTGTCAGACGCGCTTTCGCTCCGTTCCAGACGTAACGGTACTAAATTCGCCATTTCGCTTCTTGCGAAATTGCTCATTAAGTGCCGACGTCTTCCAAGGG
>CAJUHN010000227.1 GCA_910585935.1 uncultured Lachnospiraceae bacterium
GCCCCTAACAGGACTGCTCATTAAGTGCCGACGTCTTCCAAGGGACTTCTTTTGGAATGAGCATCCGTTCCTGTGCTAGTTTATAGCATAGACAAGTTTGTGAAGTAACATAATCGTGAATAAGCTAATTTCTTTCAATTTACAAAAATAAAATTTCTCTTTTCTTCTAAACAATATTCTCAATTATACAATATGATCGTTTTTCCTAAAACAGCCAATCAACTAGCGAAGACAAGGAAGTATTCCATAAGAAGCCCCTTGGAAGACGTTGGCACTTAATGAGCAAACCTGTAAGGGTTCGCGAATTTAGTACCACTACGTCTGGAACGGAGCGAAAGCGCGGCTTCGGTTGGAATACTTCCTTGTCGCAGCGATCCTTTGGTCAAACTATTCCTCCAAACAATTATAAATTTATTTTTCTACATTTTTTTAATCTCTATTTTCTTACATATATGATATACAAAAATCTAATTTTCCTCTTGACAAACCCTTATTCTATATGATATATTATGTAATTGAGTGGTTTATTAAAATTTAAAAATATCTATTTTATGCTGCTATGGCTCAGCAGGTAGAGCGTCGCCTTGGTAAGGCGGAGGTCACGGGTTCAAATCCCGTTAGCAGCTTTTTCCTTAAATTAAATGTCCCTTCTTAAGGGACATTTTTTATATGCTAAATTTTAAAATAAAAGACAATATTTCTAATTTTTCTTATGACAAATGTAATTTAAAATCATGTAAACTTTCACTATACATTTTTACTCTTCATGGATATAATAATATATAAATAATCAAGATATAAAACAAGTATATCAGAAAATACTCATATATTTGTTTTCATACAAATTTATCATAAAAAAAGAGAGGATGAAACATATGAATATGGAATCAAAAAGATTATATAAATCTCGTAGTAATAGAATGATTTGCGGTGTATGTGGAGGTGTTGCTGAATATTTAAAATTAGATCCTACTATTATCCGCCTTCTTTTCGCATTATTTTGTTTTCTCGGCGGTTCAGGTATCCTTGTCTATATTATAGCTGCTATTATCATTCCAGAAGAACCAATAGATGGATATAATTAAAATTTTAAAAATTAATTTTTTCTCTTGAAAATGTTTTATTAGAAATGTAATGAGTATAACAAGAACACTTATAACTTTAGTTATGAGTGTTCTTGTTGTAGATAGATGAAAGAGAACCTATACATAAATAATAACACATCAAAAATACCAAAAGCATTTCCAAGAGTTTTTTATTCTATTATAGAAAGGATTTTTTAAAATGAAACTTATTATTCACGATTTACCAGAAGATATGGCAAAAACATTATTTTCTCATCACTCTTCTGACTATAAAATTATTTCTGGCTGCGCTGATATCACCCCTTGTATGGGCTGTTTTGGCTGTTGGATAAAAAGTCCTGCCAAATGCTGTATTCCAGATAAATATCACAATATGGGAAAATTCCTAGCAAGTAGTGAAGAATTTATCATTATCAGTCGTTGTATTTATGGCTGTTATAGTCCAGAAGTGAAAGTTCTCTTAGACAGAAGTATTTCCTATCTGCTTCCATTCTTTAAAGTGAGAAATGGCATGGTACATCATAAACTCCGCTATAAAACTTCTTTTTCGCTCACCACCTATTTTTATGGAGAAGATCTCACTCCAAATGAAATATCGACAGCAAAACAATTAGTACAGGCAAATGCATGTAACCTGAATGTTCCTAACTGCGAAACCATTTTTCTTAAAAATCCATTAGAATTAGGAGGCGAATTTAGATGAATATAGTCTTTATCAATGCCAGTCCCAAAGGAAAAAACAGCAATAGCTTGTATTTTTTGGAATTACTTCAAAACAGTCTTACAAAAGATTCTTCAAACGATATCACAATAAAACAATATACTATCACTTCTTCTTATTCAGAAGCTGATTTTTATACAGATATAGCGAATAGTCAGGCGATTGTATTCGCTTTTCCACTTTATGTCGATTCTTTACCCTCTAATGTTTTATCTTTCCTGAGAAAAATGGAAGAAGTTTTAAAATCTTCTCCTTGTTCTGCCACTACTTATGGAATCGTAAATTGTGGCTTTTATGAGGGAAAACAAAATGAACTAGGAATTGAAATCTTAAAAAATTGGTGTTCGAGAGTAAACCTTCCTTTCGGGCAGGCTATTGGCATAGGATCTGGGGAAATGTTGGGTTCACTGCGCACCATGCCATTAGAGGAAGGTCCAAATAAAAACCTCGGAATAGCGATTCAAAAATTCAGCCATACCATTTTACAGCAGGCATCAGCGGAAACCATCTATGTCATTCCCAGCTATTTCCCAAGATTCTTCTTTATCAAAGCTGCGAATCATTTTTGGGTAAAAAGAGCCCAAAAAAATAACTTAAAAAAACGGGATTTATATAGAAAATTTGCCATACCCAAAAAAGAAAAGTAAAGCTCACCTACTATCTTATTCTGTCCATAGAAACACGGTAAACTACTTATTGTCTAAAGCTAATGGGGATTTTGGTTACATCATTTCAAAATAAATAACATAAACTATAAACATCATTACTCACTTTCAAAAAGAACTGTTATAAAATAAAATTTTTATATTATATATGGATATAAGCATCATACAATATCCATAACATCTAATATTTAAAATTTATTTTACAACAGTTCTTTTTGTTTCTCTTTTATAAAAAGAACTCATTTTTAAATTATTTCAAATAAAATTGATATTTACATTTTCTGCATACCACTCTGCTGCCATTTACGTTTAACATACTATCCTCACCACACTTGGGACAAATCTTTCCTGATGAATATTCTTTACTGCTCCCACAGATAGGACACACATAATATCCAAATCTATCTTGAATTTTACATTCCCTGCTGTCAATAATTGCATCACAGTTTTTATTGATACAAAAATTTATGTATACATCATGATCATGAGAATCATCTATATCTGCCATAATACAAGAAAATCTCGTTGCAGAAAGCCTTGCCATCAATTTCATAGAATATTCAAATTTAACAATAAATGTATTTTTGCATTTGTGGCATTTTAATCTTTCTTTCATTTCAATTAACCTATTCACCCATGCAGATATTTTATATGAATAAGATAATTCTTTTGCCTTCATTATCCCAATTTCCGTTAAATCTGGATGAAAGCCTATATTCATTAAATAATCTGTCAGACACTGATGTTCAAACTTCTTTGTATTTTTATATTGAGTATCTGCTAGATTATTCCTATAATTACATTTTTTATATCCATTATCTGGTCTTTCATATCCTTTCGGACAAAATACTCCATTTACGCTTCTCCAGTCTTTCGCATCACAAAAATAATTTATCTGCCTATCACTATTATTCTGATGACATTTTTCTAGTATGCATCTTAATTCATGTGTAACATTTTTGTCACTATTAAAACATTCTATGATATATTTGATGAAATGCTCATGTGCATTTCCTCCTTCTTCATTTCCTAAAAATATATTCTGCTTATCAAATGAACTATCAGAATAAATAATACTTAAAAATTTTAATAGTGAAAGAATCAGCCTATGACAACGACAACTCTCATACTCATAGACCTCCTTTATTTTATTATAATATCTGTCTTTCCATTCTCTCCAAAAATTGGATAAATATAATAAAATTCTCACTTTCACACTATCAGAAAAATTTTGCCACCAAAATATATGAAAACTCGTTTCACATTCATAAGTTTTTTCTGCAATATACATTGCCGTTTTTTTATGAATATCAGCTTCTACCCCTCTTATTATCTTTCCCACTTTCGATATATAATCAATATCCAAACTCGCCCAATTAATCCTCATTTCCTTTATCATTTTAAGAAATTGCTCATCTTCTATATATTGCAATGCCTCATGATTATAGACAAGAAATTGAATATCACAGATACTACATATATACTTCTTTTCATAATTTCCTATATGTTTCAATAAATAGTCAAACTTATCCTGACTATCCAGATACTCTTTTATCTGGATAGCCATCATAATATCCACAGTTAACCCCTTACATATTTTTTCACTTTCTAGGATTAATCGCGGCACTGCCGATAAAATCACCTTTGCCTCATGATTATATCTTATCATATGATTCCAAAGTTCAAGCTCTATGATAGAACTACACTCTTCCCTTCTCCAATCAATAGAAAGAATCATATCTTTTAATACCATATAAAAACTACACCCAGCAATTGTTTCATTTTTATAGCTCATCAACTGATTGAGATAAAAACAAATATCCTTATCAAAGCGACCTTCCTGATAATTTTTTAAAAAACTTTTTCTCACTTTTGGATAATATAAATATTTAATATTCTCTTCAAAATGGTTTTCAAAAATATATTCTGGTCTTATAAATAAAAAAACTTGATATAATTTACTATCCTCTGGTATTCTAGAAGAAATCATATAGAAATCATAATTACTCAATTTATTCCAAGGTACTTGTCTTATTAAATCATCTTGATATATTTCATATTCAGAACTACATAAAACTTTCTCTATATTTCTTTCTTCTCTATCCAACAATAATATGATTTCTTCCCTTTCCATCTCAGACAATAATCTTACATCTTCTGCATAAATACCACTATCTTTTCCTATTCTTATTTCAAATGCAACATATATTTTCTTATTATTTTTATTCATTTGACACTGTTCTATCAAATGACTTAATGCTCTGATATTTTTCTTATGAAAAAAAATACTCTCATCTTTTTCTACTTTATTGATAAAACCAAAATGATTTTCATGACCTGTCTTTGAATTATATCCTCCATACCATTTTAAATATCCAATTTTTATCTCTTCTTTTTTCATCTTATCCTCTACATTTTACACCAATCTTCTTCCCATCAATATCCCCATCGCAGATGCCATCATAAGTCCTCTTGTCCATCCACTAGAATCTCCCAGACAATACAATCCTTTAATATTCGTTTCAAATTCTTTTGTCATCTTCACCCGATTACTATAGAATTTCAATTCTGGAGAATATAACAAAGTTTCATTGCTCGCAAACCCCGGCACAACATGGTCAACCGCATGAATAAAATTAATAATATTTGTCATCGCACGATATGGTATAGCCGCTGTAATATCTCCTGCCACTGCATCTGGCAAAGTTGGACTCACATTAGACTGGCTCAATTCCTTTTGCCAAGTTCTCTTTCCACTTAAAATATCCCCATAACGCTGCACTAAAATATGCCCACTTCCCAACATATTCGTGAGTTCTCCTATCTTCTTGGCATATGCAATAGGTTGATTAAATGGTTCTGTAAAATTATGAGAACATAAAATCGCTAAATTTGTATTCTGTGATTTAATCTCTTTATAAGAATGTCCATTCACTACCGCCAAATCATTATCATAATTCTCCTGACTCACAAAACCTCCAGGATTTTGGCAAAATGTTCTCACTTTATCTTTAAATGGAGCAGGATATCCAATCAACTTAGATTCATAGAGCACATTATTGACATATTCCATAATCTCATTTCTCACTTCTACTCTCACTCCGATATCCACTGTCCCCGGCTGATGCATAATTCCATGCTGTTCACAGAGTCTTTCTAACCAATCTGCCCCTTTTCTTCCAGTTGCCACTACAATATTCTCTCCCATTAAAGTTTCCTTTTCCTCATGGGTAACAGAATCTACTAAAATAGCTCCTTTACAAATATCATCTTCTATGATCAAATCCTTACACAAATAGTTAAAATAAATGTCCACTCCATTTTCCTGTAAATATTGTTCAATCTTATAATAAATTTCCTGTGCCTTTTCTGTACCTAAATGACGTATCGGGCAATCCACTAACTTTAAATTTGCCTGAATAGCTCTGCGCCTGATATCCTTCGTTTCCTCTACTCGGTCAAGCCCTTCTATCTTACTATCCGCTCCAAATTCCAAATATATTTTATCTGTATAATCTATCGTTTCTTGTGCGATCTCCTCACCAATTAACAGAGGTAAATCTCCTCCCACTTCATAACTCAAAGATAATTTCCCATCAGAAAATGCCCCTGCTCCCGAAAATCCAGTTGTAATATGGCAATATGGTTTACAATTTAAACATTTTTTTGTCTTCGTCTTAGGACAGTTTCTCTTTTCTACCGGTTTCCCCTTCTCTATCAGAGCAATCTTTTTTGATGTTCCCTTCTTTATCATCTCTAACGCTGTAAAAATACCCGCTGGACCAGCCCCAATAATAAGCACATCATAATTCTTCATCACCATTCTCCTCTCCAAATTCTCTGCATAAAAATACCAACCACTCGAAAATATAAACTTTCCCTCCTAATGGGTTTTACAAATTTTTGACTATTTACGACAGTTGGCACAAACACATTATCCTACTATTCAATTAATAAAAACCTTATTTATTCTATCTTAATTCCCCAAAAAAGTCAAGGGGTGCGCTCCGGTAAGAACCTATTCCAACGAAGCCGCGCTCCCGCTCCGTTCCAGACGTAATGGACAC
>CAJUHN010000228.1 GCA_910585935.1 uncultured Lachnospiraceae bacterium
GCGAATTTAGTGTCCATTACGTCTGGAACGGAGCGGGAGCGCGGCTTCGTTGGAAACCTTCTTTCCCGCCGCGAACCTTTGTTTCTCCTGTATCCTAAATAACCATAACCCATTTTTTTAACTTTTTAAAAATTAAACTGAACTTTAAATTTATATTGACGAAAAGGGAATTATTTTATATATTATAACTTTAAAAAGGGATTTCCAAAGATAAATCAGATACTTTTACATAGATAGTATGAAAAAAATTGTAAAAATAGGTGAGATAAGAAAATGAAACTAGAGAATAATTTAGGGGAAGATCCGATTGGAAAATTGGTGATGAGGTTAGCGATTCCTTCTATGTTCGCTCAATTTGTGAGTGTACTCTATAGTATAGTAGATAGAATGTTTATTGGGAATATTAAAGAAATTGGAGAAGTGGCGTTAGCAGGAGTGGGGGTATGTGGACCGATTGTGACATTACTCTCTTCTTTTGCGGCATTGATTGGAATCGGCGGAGCACCGCTTATGAGTATGAAAATGGGGGCAAAGGACGAAAAGGGAGCAGAGAAGATTTTAGCGAACTGTTTTTTGATGTTATTGGTGATTTCAGGGGTATTAATGGCTGTTGCCTTTCTTTTAAAAGAACAGATGCTGTGGTGGTTTGGAGCGGGAGAAAGAACTTTTTCTTATGCTAATGAATATATCACAATTTATTTAATGGGAACGGTATTTGCTATTCTAACGGTGGGTATGAATCAATTTATTATTTGTCAGGGATTCGCGAAGGTGGGCATGATTTCTGTTTTAATTGGGGCTGTCTGTAATATTATTTTAGATCCTATCTGTATTTTCGTTTTTCATATGGGAGTAAAAGGGGGAGCTTTCGCGACAATTTTATCTCAAATGGCTTCTTGTATTTTTGTATTACAATTTCTATTCAGCAAAAAAGTGCCAATTAGAATAACCTTTGGTGGCTATCATAAAAATATTATGAAAAGAGTGCTGACATTGGGTTTTACACCATTTATTATCATCGCTTTTGATAATATTTTGATTATCTCGTTAAATGCTATATTGCAAAAATATGGAGGAGTAAAAGGGGATATGCTATTGACTTGTGGAACGATTGTACAAAGTTTTATGCTTTTGGTGACTATGCCATTAGGAGGAATCACAGGAGGCACACAGGCGATTTTGGCATATAATTATGGAGCAGGAAATACAGAGAGAATAAAAAAAGCAGAAAAATATATTGCGGCATATGCATTAGTTTTTACTGGTATTTTATTTTTGGCGGCACAGATAATACCAGAATATTTTGTGAAAATATTCACCCAAAATGAAACATATATTTCTTTAACGGTATGGGCGATTAGGGTATATACATTAGGAATCATACCTTTAGCATTACAATATACCATTGTAGATGGATTTACTGGTATGGGGATCGCTAATTTAGCCATTAGTCTTTCTTTTTTTAGAAAGGGATTATATTTTTTAGGGATATTTTTAATACCAGTTTTTTTTCCTATTGAAAATGTATTTTTTACAGAACCTATCACAGATATCATAAGTGCAATGGTTTCGACAATCATATACTTTAGTTTTATTGGAAAAATATTAAGAAAGAGGAATATAACGGGAATGTAGGTATGTATTGTGGGATATTTACAAAATAAATAAGCAAAAAAGTGAAAAAAATGTTAAAAATGGTTTTTTTTATTTTCTTTGTCAATTATTTTTCTGAAAATCGTAAGAATTACCATTTTGTTTTGTAAGATATTTATGATATGATAATAAGAGAATAAAATAAAAAAGGAATAGGGAAATATTTTAACAAATAATCTTCTATAAAAATAATATAGTAGGCAATTTATCCCACGACGAAAGTTATGAGTATTCTTGCCACGAAATTTATAAAAAGAATAGAATAGTAGTTATAAACATAAAAAAATGTGAGGGAGGATTAATCTTTTATGAAAAATGAAGAACTTTATGTAAAGGTTATGGACAGATTTAAAGAATTCATGGAAGAGGATAAAGAATTTGAAGTGGTAAAGCAGGGGGAAAAGTATATTGTAGTTTTTTATGATGGCATTGGATTTTATGCGAAGTATATGGAAGACCCAGAACAATTATTTGAAACACTGCTTCAGGAGTGGGATGATAGTTTTGAAGAGCAATTAGATGTGGAATTGCATGAGATGAGTGGGGAAAAAAGAGAGGAGTTTAATAAAGAAAAAGAGAGTTATTTAGCTTTTTTTAAGAAGGCGTTTGGAAAAGAATTTGCTGGGAAAATAAGAAGACAAAAAAGCGCTTTGAGTTATTAAAGGATTAGTAAGGTAAAAGTTCTGTTTAAGAATATAGAAATGTTTTTTTGAAATAAAAAACAAGAAAAATAATATTTTATAAATTGATATTATAATGGTATTATTTTACTTGTTTTTTCTTAACTTTAGAATGAAGGTATTACTCCTATAAAGAAGTACTTTACTTTTGAGAAAAGTATCAGTAAAATAAGAAGGATAGAAAATGAAAAATGTTATAATTTAGAAGAATATGGAGAAGAGAGATGAAAGTACAAAAAATGATAGGGGTTATGCTGCTTTTCTTTTGGATGATAATTATATTCGCCTATTCTGCACAGCCTGCGGCAGAATCTAGTAAGTTGAGCGGACAAGTGGTTACTGGATTACAAGAAGCAGGAAAAAGTTTTTCTATTTTAGATAGGCTGTTGTCATGGGGAAGGTTGGAATTCCTGGTCAGAAAAACAGCACATGTGATGGAATATGCTGTTTTGGGAAGTTTAGTACTTTTTAATATAGAAAATTGGTTTTCTTATAAAAAGAAAAGATTCTATTTGCTTTTTAGCACGGGATTCTGCGTTATTTATGCGGCAAGTGATGAATTACATCAATACTTTGTTCCGGGAAGAAGCTGTCAGATAGGAGATGTTTTGCTGGATAGTTTTGGGGCTTTTTTAGGAGTCTGTATCACTTTTGGTATCTTAAATTATTTAAAAAATCATAGGAAAAGAACACGAAAAAGTTTTTCTTGAGAGCGAGTGTTTTAGGGATATAGGATAGAGTAAAGAGAAGATTTGGATAAGTTGAGATAAAGTTCATAGGATAAAAGGTAGGAAGATAAAAATGAAAAATATAGATAAAAAGCTATGGTCTAGAAGAATTTTTTTGATGATGTATGATATTATTGCGATGGTGGGAGCAGGGATATTAGCATTATTGATGAGATTTGAATTAGATTATTATAGTATTGAATTGAAATATTTAGAGGAATTATGGCGTTACATGCCAATTAATATTATTGTGACATTAGTGGTATTTTATGCATTTCGTCTTTATCATAGTCTATGGGCATATGTTGGAATCGCAGAGATGCAAAATATAATATCTGCTTGTGTAATTTCTTCTCTTTTACAGATGGCAGGAATATTAGGGACAAAGGGACATATGCCAAGAAGTTATTATCCCATGTATGGGATGATATTTTTACTTCTGATTTTAAGCAGTCGGCTTGTTTATCGATTTTTGCGCACAAAGCGGAATCAATGGAGGGCGAAAAAGAGTGGTAATCTGAAAAATGTAATGGTGATAGGGGCAGGAGAAGCAGGAAATAGCATTTTAAAAGAGATTGTGACGAGTAAATATCTGACTACAATAGCAAAATGTGTGATAGATGATAATCCAGAGAAAATAGGAAAGTTTATTCATGGAGTGAAGGTGGTGGGAAATAGAGATTATATTGTAGAAGCGGCGCGTCTTTATCATATAGACCAGATTATTATCGCGATGCCTTCTGCACCAAAAGTATTAGTGACAGAAATCATTATGATCTGTAAAGATACAGATTGTAATATTAAGATATTGCCCGGAATTTATCAGATGGTAAATGGAGATGTGACAGTGAGTCAATTAAGAGATGTGGCGGTAGAAGATTTATTGGGGAGAGAAGCTGTACAGATTGATATTGAATCCATTATGGAATATGTCACAAATAAAGTGATTTTGATTACAGGGGGAGGCGGTTCTATCGGAAGTGAGCTATGCAGACAGCTCGCGAGTCATAAGCCTAAACAGTTGATTATTGTAGATATTTATGAAAATAACGCTTATCAGATACAGCAGGAGCTGATAAGAAAATATCCAGAATTAAATTTAGTGGTATTAATTGCGTCTGTACGGAATACAAATCGTATGAATAGGATTATGGAAGAGTATCACCCAGATATTGTATATCATGCTGCAGCGCATAAACATGTGCCTTTAATGGAAGCGAGTCCAAATGAAGCAGTGAAAAATAATGTATTTGGAACTTTAAAGACAGCACAGGCAGCCGCGAATAATCATGTGAAACGCTTTGTCATGATTTCTACAGATAAAGCGGTAAATCCTACTAATATCATGGGGGCTTCTAAGAGAATCTGCGAAATGATCATTCAGAGTTTTAATCGGCAGTATGATACAGAATTTGTTGCAGTGCGTTTTGGAAATGTGTTAGGAAGTAATGGGAGTGTGATTCCACTATTTAAAAAACAGATCGCAGATGGAGGGCCTATTACTGTGACACATCCTGATATTGTTCGGTATTTTATGACAATTACAGAGGCTGTTTCTCTCGTATTACAGGCAGGAGCTTATGCAAAAGGAGGGGAGATTTTTGTATTGGATATGGGAGAACCAGTAAAGATTTTAGATTTAGCTAGGAATATGATACGTTTATCGGGATTTGTGCCAGATGAAGATATTAAGATTGAATTTACAGGATTACGTCCAGGAGAAAAATTATATGAAGAAATTTTGATGGACGAAGAGGGATTAAGACATACACCCAATAAGATGATTCATATTGGAAATCCTATCCAATTTGATGAGGATGAATTCTATTTTAAACTGGCAAAGTTAAAAGATAGTTCTTATAAAGAAATAGGGGATATCAAAGAAATGATCAAAGAAATTGTGCCAACTTATGTGCCAACAGAGAATAAGAGAGAAAATAGATAGAGGGATATAAGCATAAGAAAGGGAATGGGATAATATGTATAAAAAAGTAGGAAAGAGATATCTGGATTTTTTCTTAGCATTACTAGCATTATTTTTTTTATCATGGCTTTTGCTGATTTTAGCTGTTATTGTGAAAGTGACCTCTCCGGGACCAGTATTTTTTAAACAAAAGAGAGTGGGAATTAAGAAAACGTATTTTCAAATGTTAAAATTTCGGACAATGAGAACAGATACACCAAAAGATGTGCCAACACATCTGTTAGCTAATCCAGAAGCGTATATCACGCCTGTTGGAAGATTTTTAAGGAAAACGAGTCTGGACGAACTGCCTCAGCTTTTTAATATTTTAGTCGGACAGATGGCGATTGTAGGACCTAGACCAGCTCTTTGGAATCAGGATGATTTAATAGCAGAAAGAGATAAATATCATGCGAATGATGTAAGACCGGGACTCACTGGCTGGGCGCAGATCAATGGAAGAGATGAGATTGAAATTCCCTTAAAGGCCAAGTTAGATGGAGAATATATGAAGCGTATGAGTCTTTTATTTGATGTGAGAATCGTATTAGGTACAGTTTTTCGTGTGCTGCGCAGTGATGGGGTAAAAGAGGGCGGCACAGGAGAAGGGATGGGAAATGGCAGATAAAAGTATCTTGGTGATTGGAGCACATAGTTATATTGCCCAGAATTTTGAAAATTATGTAAAGAAGAAAAAAAAGAATTGGAATATTACATTGGTGAGTGCTTCAGATGGAGCTTGGGAAAAGACGGATTTTTCTGTGTATGATACAGTTTTGATTACGGCAGCTTTGGTTCATAGAAAAAAACAAAAGGGAACAGAGGAGCTTTATCGAAAGGTCAATCAGGAATTGCCGGTTAGGATTACAAAGAGGGCGAAGGAAGCAGGGGTAAAACAGGTGATTTTTTTGAGCAGTATGTCTGTTTTTGGGGATAATGTAGAGAGAATCACAAAAGAAACGATTCCTAGTCCGTCTGGTTTGTATGGGAAATATAAATATAAAGCGGAACAAGTATTAGAAAAATTTCAGAGTGAGGAATTTCAGATCGCGATTGTGCGCCCACCGATGGTATATGGAGAAGGGTGTCCGGGGAATTATGGGAGATTGAAAAAGTTAGCGAAAGTGACATGGATTTTTCCGGATACACAAAATAAGAGGAGTATGATCGCGATAGAGGGGCTTTGCAGGGAATTAGGGGGAATTGTGGAGAAGATGGAGGGAGGATATTTTCACCCTCAAGATGCGGAATATATTAATACTGCTGAGATGGTTCAAAAAATGCGCGCAAAGATGGGGAAGAAGACATATTTGACGAGGGGATTTAATTGGATATTAAAGCCTCTTTCTAAAAAAGTAGGGATTTTTCGGAAGGTATTTGGGAGTATGTGGTATGAGTAGAGGAGAGGGGATTAGTTGGGGTGGCTGGGTTTCCGCGGAGGGAAGAAACCATTCCAACGAAGCCGCGCTTTCGCTCCGTTCCAGACGTAGTGGTACTAAATTCGCAAATCCC
>CAJUHN010000229.1 GCA_910585935.1 uncultured Lachnospiraceae bacterium
AGGGGCTGCGAATTTAGTACCGCGTAGTCTTACACGGAGCGAGAGCGCGGCTTCGTTGGAAATAAGCGCTTGCCGTAGCGGAACAAGCAAAACAGAAATTTTATAGGAAAAAGTTAAAATGTATTTTTTAAAGTATGGTAAGTAATTTGATTTATCATTTTGAATGAGAAGAAGAGAATTTGGTTTATAGAAGTAAGCAGATGATAGGTTGGATTACGAATACAGAAAGAGAAGTTTGAAAAAATCAAAGGAGGATTTATTATGAAAGGGCTTAATGATAAGGAAGTTGAGGAGTCCCGAAGTAAGTATGGATCGAATAGTATTCCAGATTCAGAACCTACCACGTTTTGGAAGGAGTTTAAGGAAACTTTTAATGATCCTATGATTCGGATTTTATTAGTAATAGCAGTGATCATGATCGGCATGTTCTTTGTGGGATATGCGGAAATCTATGAACCTGTTGGAACAATCGTAGCGGTGCTATTAGTAGCGATTGTATCTGCGAAGACGGGAGTTGCAAGTGATAGTAAGTATCGAGAATTAAAAGATAAAACGGAAAAGGAAAAATGTAAAGTTTATCGGAATGGTGTTGTTACTGTCATTGATGTAGATGATGTGGTAGTAGGCGATAAGGTATTATTACAATCTGGAGATAAGATACCAGCAGATGGAGTTTTGATTTCTGGAGATTTAAGGGTAGATAATTCTGCATTGAATGGAGAGGCGGAAGAATGTAAAAAGTTTGCTGCAGAGGAAAGTTTTAAGCTTCCAGATGAGATTACAGGAGATACATTTGTAGATAAACATTCTCTTTTCAGAGGAGCAGTTGTGTTTGACGGAGAGGGAATTTTAGATGTCCGTAAAGTAGGTTTAAAGACAATGATGGGTAAAATGGCAGAGGAAATGCAAAATGATGAGCCAGATTCTCCATTAAAAGTAAAACTTGCGAAGTTGGCAGGGCAAATTTCTAAATTTGGATATATTGGTGCGGTTGTAATCGCGGTTTTGTATATCGCATTTTTTATTATCAGTGCAGGTGGGATCAGTGAATATATGGCACATGGCTGGTCAGAGGTTATAAAAGATGTGGTAGAAGCAGTGTCTTTAGCGGTTGTTATCATTGTCTGTGCTGTGCCGGAAGGTCTTCCTCTGATGATTTCTTTAGTTTTGATGCAGAATACCAGTAAGATGTTAGATCATAATGTATTAGTGCGTAAAGCGATTGGTATTGAAACAGCAGGTTCTTTGAATATTTTATTTAGTGATAAGACAGGAACTATCACAAAAGGTAGATTGGAAGTAGTTGATTTCTTTACTGCAGATGGAAATTCTATTGAGATAAAAGATTTGAGTAAGCATAGTAAAGTAAAGGGATTGTTGGATTTAGCGATCGGCAAGAATACAGCGGCTATGTATGATGCGAATCATAAAGTGATTGGTGGTAATGCTACAGATCAGGCGTTGATGAAATTTATCGGAGAAGAAACGTATCATGCTTTAAATGCGAATACAGAATATGAAGTAACAGTTTCTCAAGGATTTAATTCCACGAATAAATTCAGTCAATCTCATATTGAAAATTTAAAAAGGACATTTTATAAAGGTGCTCCAGAACGACTGCTTGCCGTGGCTACAAAATATTTAGACTCAGATGGCAATATTAAAGCTTTAAATAAAAAGGTATTAGATGAAAAAATTGATGGATTGGCAAAAAAGGCGATGCGTGTATTAGCTTTTGGATATTCTGAAAAAGAATTAAAAGAAAGCAGTATCAATGATGATATTGTGATCATTGGATTAGTTGGTATTCGTGATGATGTGCGCGCAGAGGCAAAAGAAGCGATTGAGGAAGTGCAGACAGCGGGTATTCAAGTTGTCATGATTACAGGGGATCGTTTGGAAACAGCAGTAGCGATTGCAAAAGATGCTGGATTAATCAAAAATAGCACAGATAAGGCGCTTACCTCGGCACAGTTAAATGAAATGTCAGATGAACAAGTAAAGGCGATTATCAAGGATATTCGCGTGATTGCTCGTGCCCTTCCGACTGATAAATCCCGTATGGTTCGTCTCTGTCAGGAAATGAACTTAGTTGTCGGTATGACAGGAGATGGGGTGAATGATTCTCCGGCGCTGAAGAGAGCAGATGTAGGTTTTGCGATGGGCAGCGGTACAGAAGCAGCAAAAGAAGCAGGGAAAATTGTTATTTTGGATGATAACTTTAAATCTATTAAAGATGCTATTTGGTATGGAAGAACTATTTATCATAATATTTTAAAATTTTGTAAGTTCCAGTTAGTTATTAATGTAGCTGCAGTAGTAGTTAGTGCATTATCGCCATTTTTTGGAGTAGAAGAACCATTAAAGGTGACGCATCTATTATTTGTCAATCTGGTTATGGATGGGCTGGGCGCTATTATGCTAGGAAATGAACCTGCTAGGGAAAAATATATGAAAGAAAAACCTAGAAGAAGAGATGAGAGCATTTTAAATAAGCCGATGATGATGCAGATTTTAACTATGGGGTTATGGCTTACGGTTTTAAGCTTTTTATATTTAAAACTGGATTTTTTCAAAGGATTTTTTGAAACACCAGAACAGCATTTGACTGCTTATTTTGTATTATTTATTGTAAGTGCATTATTCAATGGATTTAATGTGAGAGATGATGGATTTGCCATTTTTAAAGGATTAAATGAGAATACAGGATTTTTAAAAGTATTTTTTACTATTATTATAGTACAGGCAATGCTTGTAAATGCAGCATTGATTCCTCTAGCACCGTTTAAATTTATCGGAGAGATGTTCAGTTGTACTCCATTTGGGATAAAAGGTTGGATCTTAGCATTTGTTTTAGCTTTTACTATGATACCAGTCGATATAATCAGAAAGGCAGTCACGGGAGTAAATAAAGAATAGAAGGTAAGGCAGTCACAAAAAAGGTGGCTGCCTTTTTATGCGCAGCTCTATACAGGCGAAATATGCCAAAGAGGTGACGGGTAGGGGAAGAAAGCTTCCCTACACGATTAATAGTAAATGAAAGTGAAAGTGTTTGAGGATTGGTTGAAAAGAGAGGAAATTTGTTAAGGAGTTTGTATGAGGAAGATATTTGTTTGATGTTGAGGAAATAGGAGGAATGATATGGTTTTATTTGTTTCTGATTTAGATAATACATTGATTTATTCTTATAAAAGAGAGATAGGAAAGAAAAAAATTTGTGTTGAGTTATATGAGGGAAAAGAGATTTCTTTTATGACAGAGAATTCTTATAGATTGTTAAAAGAAATAAGAGAGCAGGTTTGTTTTATACCTATAACAACTAGGTCAATAGAGCAATATCAGAGAATTTTTTTGGAAAGGGGAAATTTTTCTGATTATGCTTTAGTCTGTAATGGTGGTATTTTATTAGTGAAAAATGAAATAGAGAAAAAATGGTATAAGGATTCTTTGAAAATGATAGCGGGTTGTCAGGAGGAATTGGAAAAAGGGGAGAGGTTATTAGAAAGGGATAGATTTCGGAAATTTGAAATACGAAAAATCAGTGATTTATTTTTATTTACAAAGAGCAGCAAGCCAGATGATACGATGGTTTATTTAAAAAGAGAATTAGAAGAAAAATTAGTAGATGTATGCAACAATGGAGAAAAGATCTATATCGTGCCGAAAAATCTGAATAAAGGAATGGCGTTAGAGAGAATAAAAGAGAAAATAAAAGCAGATTATGTGATGGCAGCGGGAGATAGTGATTTTGATGTTTCGATGTTAAAAAAGGCAGATGTCTGTTTTATTCCCAAAGATTTAAAAGAGAAGGTGAGGGGAGAGGGAACAGAAGTGATACAAAAAGATGGTATATTTTCAGATATGATATTAGAATATATAAAAGAGAAGAAATGTAAGAGATAAGGGAGAAAAATATGGATAGTAGACAACGAGAAGAAAATGAGTTACTAGATTCAGAAAAAAGATATTGGTGGCTGAATGCTAATCCAAGAGATTGGAGTTTTTCGGAAATAGAAGTGGGAGAGAGCGTGGAATGGACATTATTTACAGAGAATGGAAATAAGAGACGGGTTTTTCAGAACTTTTTGGACGCAAAGGAAGGGGAATGGGTGATAGGATATGAATGTACTCCTGTTAAAAAAATTGTCGCATTGTGCAGAGTGAGCAAAGAAAATGATGGGGATTTTATTTCTTTTGAAAAAATAGAGGATTTAAGAGTGCCAGTTTATTTAGAAGAGATAAAAGAAATAGAGGGATTAAAACAAATGGAATATTTGATCAATCCGCAAGGCAGTTTTTTTCGGATGACAAAAGAGGAATATCGAATAGTATTTGAAAAAATAAAAGAGAAAAATCCAGCTATTTCTTTAGAGAGTACAGAGGTTAAAGTGTATACAAAAGAAGATTTTTTGAGAGAGGTTTATTTTTCTTTGGAAGAGTTGGAAAGTTTGTGTGGTTTACTGAGAAGAAAGAAAAATATTATTTTACAAGGAGCACCGGGGGTGGGAAAAACTTTTATGGCAAAGAGATTAGCTTATGCGATGATAGGAGATAGAGATGAGAGCAGAGTGGCAAATATACAGTTTCATCAAAGTTATTCTTATGAAGATTTTGTGATGGGATATCGTCCTTATGAAGATGGATTTCGGCTGGAATATGGAATTTTCTATGATTTTTGCAAAAGAGCACAAAAATATCCCAAAGAAGAGTATTTTTTTATTATTGATGAAATCAATAGAGGAAATCTGAGCAAGATTTTTGGAGAACTTTTAATGTTGATAGAAAATGATAAGCGAGGGGAGAAATTATTGCTCGCTTATAGTAAAAAATATTTTTCTGTACCGCCTAATTTATATATTATTGGAATGATGAATACAGCGGATAGAAGTTTGGCGACAATGGATTATGCACTGCGCAGGAGATTCAGTTTTTATAAGATGAAACCAGCGTTTGAGAGAGAAGAGTTTAGGAGATATCAGAAGGAGTTAGGGAATGAAAGGTTGGATGCGGTTTTAGAGGTGGTAAAGGAATTGAATCAGGAAATTATAGAGGACAGTTCGTTAGGAGAAGGGTTTGTGATCGGACATAGTTATTTTTGTGGGGAAGAGTATTTTAGAAAGGAATGGTTAGAGCAGGTGGTGGAGTATGATTTAATTCCTATTTTAGAGGAGTATTGGTTTGATAATCCAAGAAAGTTAAAAGAATGGGAAGAAAAGTTAAAAGAGGCAGTGCAAGAATGAAGCAGGATCAGAAGATAAATAAGAATAGAAATAAAAATATCTTTATCAAAAATATTTATTATATGTTGGCTTTTGCATATCAAACATTACAGGGAAGAGATTTTATAGAGGCAGGGGCTGAGGATTTTGAACATATTTATGATCTATATGCTAAGATATTGGAGAGGGGAATGGTAAACCAAGTGAAAAGAGGGGTGTATAAAGAGTATCAGGAGAAAAAAGAGGGGATGAAGGTAATAAAGGGGAGGATAGAGTTAGCGGATTCGATGCAAGGATGGGGAAGAAAAGAGGGAGAGATTATTTGCAGCTTTGATGATTTTACAGAGGACTGTAAGTTTAATCAGATAATAAAAGCAGTGGGGTATTTTTTGATGACTAGACAGGAAGTGAAAAAGGAAAATAGGAAGGCTTTAAAAAAGGTATTATTGCGGTTTTCGGAAGTAAAATTGATATCATGGAGGGAAATTGTGTGGGATAAGATTCGATTTTATAGAAATAGTGCTTCTTATGAGATGCTATTATATGTTTGTAGGTGTACAATAGAGAGAGAACTTTTGACAGAACAAAGGAGGGAGAGGAAAGTAAAGGATTATTGGGAGGAGCAAAATTTGCCAAAATTGTTTGAGAGGTTTGTGTTGGAATATTATAAGATATATTTTCCACAGTATAAGCCAATCGCGAAGAAGATAACATGGGATATAGAAGGGAATAAAAGGTATTTGCCAGATATGCGCACTGATGTGAAAATGAATTTTCGAGATAGATGTTTGATCATTGATACAAAATTTTATAAAACAGAGATGCAAAAATATTATGAAAGAGAAACAATTCATTCTGCTAATCTTTATCAGATTTATACTTATGTGAAGAATGAAGACAAAGAAAATAAAAAGAATGTAGCGGGAGTGCTGCTTTATGCAAAAACAGTAGAAGGGAAGGAATTAGATGAGGAATATCAGATGGGAGGGAGTAAAATAGGAGTGGTGACAATTGATTTGGGGAAGGAGTTCTGTGAAATAGAAAAAAGGCTTAGGGAGCTTGTAGAGAGGTATTTGTTAGTGGGGTGAAAGAGTGTGTGGTGGCGAAAGGGTCGCTTACGGCGAGGAAGTATTCCACCGAAGCCGCGCTCTCGCTCCGTTCCAGACGTAGCGGTACTAAATTCGTTGAACCTTATGGGTTCACTCATTAAGTGCCGACGTCTTCCAAGGGGCTTCTTATGGAAT
>CAJUHN010000230.1:0-5690 GCA_910585935.1 uncultured Lachnospiraceae bacterium
GGTTCACTCATTAAGTGCCGACGTCTTCCAAGGGGCTTCTTATGGAATACTTCCTCGCCGTAAGCTAGTTTTTGAAATGGGCTAGATTGATGAAAAACATTTGTATTCTAATGCAGGGAAGATTTTAAGTTGTGTGAGCTTTTGTAGAGGGGAGTTTATAAAATCATGTTTTTTTGGTGTTAGTTTGTAATAGTTATAATAGAAGTAAGATTACTGATATTATCATGAACGATAAAGTGATAGTGTTATTTGATATTTTACAAGGATAAAAAGATTTTTAATGTTTTTTTGGTAGACGAAAAAATTTTTCCAGTTTTCCTAGAATAGTCAGTAAATTAGCGAAGGAAAGGAAGTATTCCATAAGAAGCCCCTTAAAGGGCGTTGGTACTTAATAAGCAGACCTGTAAGGGGCTGCGAATTTAGTACCATTACGTCTGGAACGGAGCGAAAGCGCGGCTTCGGTGGAATACATCCTTTCTGGAGCGTTCTTTGGATAAAATGTTCTCTTTGCTTTTTATTATTCTATTTTTTTTAGTTCATATTTATAGGGATATCAAGATAGGAGAGAGAGGGTGAATATAAGTTTTAGAAAGAATTTTTTTAATAGATATAAAATCTAGTATGGATTTAATAAAATGTATAAAATGTGTGTGAAAAGAGAAGAGAAAGAATGGATAGTCAGAAAAGAGAGAATTTGTTGAATTTGGCATTAGACGCTTCCGAAGGAGAAAGGGAAAGGTCATTAGAATTAAATGTGGGATTTAATGCGGAAGAGGAAACATGGGAAGTGATTGTTCGCTATACGGGGGATCTAGCTAGGTATCAAGAGGAAGGGATAAAAGTGGTAGAGCTGTTGGGAGGATATGCTATTTTGACAGTGACTAGAGCACAGCTTAATCGTTTATCTTTGATACCAGAGATTGCTTATATTGAAAAGCCGAAGCGCTTATTTTTTGGAGTGGACAGGGGAAGGGCAGTTTCTTGTATTGCGCCTTTGCAGGCTATGCCAGTAGGAGGGCAGATGGATAATAGGCTGTTTGGAAAAGGGGTTTTGGTGGCTATTTTGGATTCTGGGATTGATTATAGTCACCCTGATTTCCGAAAGGAGGATGGAACAACACGGATTTTACGGATCTGGGATCAGACATTAGTTCCGAAAGAGGGACAGAAAGCACCAGATGGATATCAAATAGGGGTGGAGTTTACAGAAGAGCAAATTAATGAGGCTCTTTCTAAAAGTACACAGGCAGAAAGGAGGGAATTAGTTCCAGTAGTGGATTCGAGCGGACATGGAACGGCGGTGGCAGGAATTGCGGCAGGAAATGGGAATGGGAGCGGAGGGAAATATCGGGGGATAGCTTCGGAAAGTGAGTTGGTTATTGTGAAATTAGGGATTTCTAGACCAGAAGCATTTCCAAGAACGACAGAATTGATGCAAGGGATTGATTATGTGGTTCGTCTGGCGGCTCGTCTTTATATGCCAGTTTCTATTAATGTGAGTATTGGGAATACTTATGGTTCTCATGATGGAACTTCTTTATTAGAAACTTATTTAGATATGGCTTCTGATATGGGGAGAAATGTGATTGTGGTGGGCACTGGAAATGAAGCTGCTGCCAATGGGCATACTTCAGGTAGATTGCAGGAGAGGGTAGATACTGTGATAGAAATGGGAGTGAGCGTATATGAAAGTAAATTGAATATACAGATCTGGAAGTATTATGTGGATAATTTCTTGATAGAGGTGGTCAGTCCTTCTGGTGTGCAGGCAGGACCATTTAGACAGGAATTAGGTTCACAAAGATTTACACTTGGAAATACAGAAATTTTATTGTATTATGGAGAACCTAGTCCTTATAGTAAAGCACAGGAAATTTTTTTAGATTTCATACCATCTAAAGGGGCTTCTTATTTAAATAGTGGAATTTGGAGGTTTCGTTTGATTCCTCAGAGGATTGTGGAGGGAGTATTTCATATGTGGCTTCCTAGTTCGGGTGCTTTAAATTTTGGCACGGGATTTACGATATCTTCTCCAGATACTACTTTGACAATTCCTTCTACATCTGCAAAAGTGATTTCTGTAGGCGCATATGATTCTAATTTAAACGCATATGCAGATTTTTCGGGACGTGGTTATACAAGAGTGACGAATCAAGTGAAACCAGATATAGTAGCGCCAGGAGTGGGGATTATGACGGCTGCGCCGGGAGGGGGATATTCGGCGAGAACAGGAACATCTTTTGCTGGTCCATTTGTTACAGGAAGTGCAGCACTTATGATGGAATGGGGGATAATTTTAGAGAATGACAGGTATTTATATGGGGAGAAAGTGAAGGCATATTTGCAGAGGGGAGCGAAACAGTTACCGGGTTATGAAATGTGGCCAAATCCACAGTTGGGTTGGGGCGCATTGTGTTTGAGGGATAGTCTGCCAGGATGACAGGTTAGATAAAGGGTTTAAAACTAAGTAGGTGATTGCGAAAGTCAAAAATGGATCGTTATTATTTATGGAAAAGGCGAAAGGGACGCTGCGGCAAGGAAGTATTCCAGCGAAGCCACGCTTTCGCTCCGTGTAAGACTACGTGGTACTAAATTCGCAGCCCTTTGTAGGACTGCTTATTAAGTACCAACGTCTTCCAAGAGGCTTCTTATGGAATACTTCCTTGCCTCCATTGATTCGTTGGCGGTTCTAGTTTTGAAAAAGGGAATGTTATGATAAGCTAGGAAATTTTAGAGAGGAGATACAGGAAATAGTATTGAAGAACAAAAGGCAGAAATTATGAAGCAGTATGCTAATGCGGAAATCATCATAGAAAGCTATTCAGGAGCAAAAGAAAGACCCATCTTCAATCAATTACTTAGCAGGCTTCAAGAGGGGGATATTCTAGTCGTCACAAAATTAGATAGATTTTGTAGAACCACAAAAGAGAGGCGGGGATATATTGATAATCTTATATCGAAAAATGTCAAAATATATATTTTAAATATGGGATTAATCGAAAATACTCCAATGGGTCGATTTATAAAATGAATTATTCATTGTTTTTATTAATAACCTGAATAAGATTATATAGTTTATATTATAAATCGTACAGGACAATTTATAATACGTACAGGGCATGTTGTTTGTTTTTTAGTTTGTGGCTCTTGTGGTTGTTGTTCTGGTATTTGTGATAATTGTTGTTGCGGTTGTGGAAAGCCTTGTTCTATTATTTGATTGACTTGTTGTTGAGCTTGCCATATATCTATATATTGCACTTGTGAAGCTTGTCTTATTATTTCATTGGCTTGTTGTATCATCTGTTGAAGTGGATTTATTGGTTGAGGATAAGAATATTGATATTCATAATTTCGATATTCGTCTTCTTGATATGGAAAATCGTAATCTTCTTCCTCTATATCATTTTCATTTTGGATTTCCTCTTCCTCTATTTCCTCTATATCATCACTTTGACTTTCCGCTTCTTCTAAATATTGACCCTCTAAATCTAATTCTTTCAGCTTGTCTATATATAGTTTTGTCAAATTCATAGATATTTTACCATCACAAGTTTTACAATTAATCCTTTTCTTAGCCATCAATCCTAAACGCTCTAATCCTATATTGATAATTTGCGGTGTAAGTTTATAATAAAATTTATTTTCATAGGATTTATGTTTTATCATAAGTTCAATAAGAGTTGGTAAATGTATAAAATAAAATTCTTGCTTTAAAACTGGATTTCCTTTTTCATTTAACTTTACTTCTCCATTTTCTTCCTTAGTCACTCCATATGTAACATAACCAATTTTTTTATAATTTTCATCATTTTTACGATTTATCAAAAAAATATCTTTATTACTTCGTATATTATTCTCATCATAATAATCCTTGTTTTTATCATAATCATAACTATTCTCTATATACACATCTTCCGCTCCATGTATTAGCCCCATAAAATCTCTCATATAATTCTCAACATCTCTTTTATTTTGTTCATTATCAACATATTTATATTTATTTTGGATTATTCCATTTTCTATTAATTTTCTTATTGTCTTACCATTTATATAGACAAATGTTGAATATTAAATATATTTACGATTTTTAAAAATATATAAGTTAAAAGTATATTGAGTATCAAAGGTATTATCCACCATTTCATTTTCATCTATTTTAATCAGATGCAAAATAAAATTACTAAGTTTATATTTTTTATTATTCTTTTCATCTGTCGCATATAATCCCTCATCTGTTTCCTCAAAAATAATTTTACAATATTTTCCAAATTAGGAGTACTTAACTACCTCATATTTTTTTAATTATATATTATCTACGTGTAAGCTACTTGTACGCTACAACACTATTTTAAGACTATATAAAAAATCAAGATAGATTTCAAGATGTGAATGGGGAAAATAGAAATATTAAGATGTCAGATGGATAGATATAGTTCTGGTGTCTTTTTTATTTACAAGGTGGATGAGAGAATGTTAAAACAACTTAGCACTAACTTACCATCAATTTTTGCCCAGCTTAGCATTAATTTACCGTCAGTAGGCGGAGTTATATGGGTTTATGGGACTTTAACCTAAAAAATTGTGAAAAAAGTTTATGGCAATATCTTAACATCAGCAGGATTTGTATATTTTCTGTGCATTTTTCAGAAACTTGTTGACAAACTAATACCACAGTATTATAATATTGACAAATTGATACTACAGTATTATATCGGAGGTGTCTTATGAAACGGGATTTGATTATTTATCATGGTTCTCAACAAATCATTGAAACGCCGAAGTTTGGTATAGGCAAGAAATATAACGACTACGGACAGGGCTTTTATTGTACGGAAAATATCGAGCTTGCAAAGGAATGGGCTTGTCCCATAAAGAATGATGGCTATTCCAACAAGTATATCATGCACTTTGATGGCTTGAATGTCATGTACTTAACTAAGGGTGAGTTTAACATTCTTCATTGGCTTGCCATTCTGCTTGCTCACAGAAAGTTTGATATCACTTCTCCTGTCGGGAACAACGCAAGAGAGTTTATTCTTTCTCGTTTTATGCCAGATACAACAGATATTGACGTGATGATAGGTTATCGTGCTGATGATTCCTATTTCTCTTTTGCCGAAGATTTTGTGAATAACACCATTTCTCTGCGGGACTTAAACCTTGCTATGCAGCTTGGAACTCTTGGTGAGCAGGTCGTGTTGCTTTCAAAACGCTCTTTTAAGCAGATTGAATTTGTTGAGTACGAAATTGCCGATTACCGTGAATATTACTATAAGAGAACAAAAAGGGATCAAAATGCGAGAGCCACTTATGCAAATAAGAGAAAGAATTTGCAGCAGCTCATGGATGATATTTTTGTTCTTGATATTATAAGGGAGGATATGAATCATGACAACCCACGCTTACAGTCAGTTATATCTAAGTAAGGCTTCTCGAACCGTTGGCAATATGTTTCACGATGCAGTAGTGGAGTTTGGCATTGACGGTACAGATTTCTTGAAACGTTTTATTCAGTCTGATGTTGCTGAACAGTTTGAAAGCGGCAATCCGAAATATATCGCAGGAAAAAGCGGATTAGAACTATTTTTAGAGGTTATAGAGAAGACCACGGGCGAAACATACAACACCGAACTTATAGAGAGTTACAAACGTAGCGATGTATATTGGGTAGGCTGGGTGTTGGCGCATTA
>CAJUHN010000230.1:5700-6423 GCA_910585935.1 uncultured Lachnospiraceae bacterium
ATCAATGGTACTCTGGTCGCACTTTCAAGAGCATACTCGATACCATATCCTATAATGAACTTATCGGACTTTATGGAACACTTCATGAAGCGGACATTCAAAAAAGTTACGAAGTTTTGGATGCTCATTTTGTAAAGAGAGAAAGTAAGTTAAAAATTGTCAGAAAGCACTGTAGTTTGACGCAGGAAGCCCTTGCGAATGAATCTGGTGTTTCGCTCAATACCATCCGAGCATACGAACGCAAAAGTAAGGACTTGAACAAAGCTCGATTTGATATTGTAATGAAACTTGCCAAAACCTTGAAATGTGATGTATCCGAATTGCTTGATTAACTTAACCTATAATCTGTCCTTTATCGGTCAGTTTATTTTTAATATGATACCTCTAAAGTAAACAGATAAAATATAAAAATTTGTTACTTTGGGGGTATTTTTCATGTCAAGATGAAAATATCCACCTGAATTTTATCTCAAAAAAGTTTTCAGAACTTTATAACAATAACTTGACATCAACGGGGGCTGGTGAGTATTATATGTGAGATAATTTGCCAATATGATTAGAGAGGAAATAAAATGAATATTAAAAAAATGTTTTTGCATATGTGAGATTTAGATAGAATAAGAGGTAGAAAGAAAAAGCATACTTTAGGTTTTTTAGCAAGTAGTTGTTTAAGTCAAATCGGATATTCGCAATCCGCTTCGCTACTTGCTCATAACCTCATAG
>CAJUHN010000231.1 GCA_910585935.1 uncultured Lachnospiraceae bacterium
AATGGACTTGAATAGTCTATCATAGAATATTTCATCTGTCAAGACACTTTTTCCACTTTTTCCATTTTTCTTAATTTCTTAAATAACTTGAGTCACAAAAAGGTTCGCGCTAGAAGGAAGGGATTCCAACGAAGCCGCGCTTTCGCTCCGTTCCAGACGTAATGGTACTAAATTCGCAGCCCCTTGCGGAACTGCTCATTAAGTGCCAACGTCTTCCAAGGGGCTTCTTTTGAAATCCCTTCCTTCTAGCGCTAGTTTGTCAGCTACTCTGGGAAAATAAAATTTCCCTCATATATATAAAACGGATTTAAATATCAAATAATAAGATATAATATACATAAAACAACACATTCTAGAAAACAAAGAACTTTATTTTTTTTATCTTTATAAATGCCAAAAACCACTATAACTTAACTTTATTCTACATTATCCTCTGACATCAAAAACTCACCTAACCCACACTACCAATCTAGCATAGGAACAAATCTATTCCAAAAGAAGCCCCTTGGAAGACGTTGGCACTTAATGAGCAGTTCCGTTAGGGGCTGCGAATTTAGTACCATTACGTCTGGAACGGAGCGAAAGCGCGGCTTCGTTGGAATAGATTTGTTCCGGCGCGAACCTTTGGTCAAAATGTTTCCTTTACATTGATGGATTTTCTGGAATTTCCATCTCTTTATTTCCTTTTAATCCTCTATCTCCTCTTTCCGGTCTTTGTGGCATAGCTTCCATTCCTTCTTGTGATTGTGGCATTTGGGGCATTTCTCCATTTCCTCTATTTTCTGGTCTTCCCATTCCCCCTATTCCAAACCCTTTTATTCCAATATTACTTATCGTTGATTCTAATGTAATTTCCACTTTTTCATTTTCTCCACTGGTCAAATAATATATAGTATCTTCTTTTAATTCTGGAAGACTAATGAGTACTGATTGATAATCTTTTTGAGGGGTATATTGAAATAGTTCCACTCCTTCACTGTCTGTTAAAATAATGGAACTTCCTTGTTTTTGCATCTGTGAAAATCCATATAAAAAAGAATATTGTGTGGAAGAAGTTCCGAAATTCTGTGCCATACTTGATGAACCAACTGCGATTATTTCTCCTCCTGTGATCACAGCTTCTCCATCATAATCTAAAGCTCCATTTGCATTACTCGTTGATCCATCTACATAAACGCTTCCACCATCCATATAGAAATTTCCATTAGAATCAATCCCATCTCCTGATGCGTTGATTTTGATAATACCCCCTGTAATTTTAATAAAATTATTACTATTTGCGCGAAAATTATCAGGGGTTCTTCCATTTGTAGTTTCTTCTCCATCACTTCCACCAGCAGCATTGATACCATCATCACTTGATACTAATGAAATTTCTCCTCCTGTTATTGTCACCGTCGCCCCTTCTAATCCTTCATAACTTTTTAAAATGTCGATTTTTCCGTCTATTATCTGTAAATCTCCATCTGCATGTATTGCATCATCTTCTGCAGTTAATGTAATATTGCCACCCTCTAACCACACATCTCCATTTGAATGAATCGTATCCTCTGCTGCAGAAATTTGAAAACTTCCATTAGCAATCCATACTAAATTTTGTCCTTTTATTCCATCTGTATCTGTTTGAATCACAAAATTTCCCCCACAGATATAAACATAACCTCTATCTGAATCCTCTTCATTATCTGATTTTATAGCATTTGTTCCAGTATTCAACATAAATTGTCCTTCTTTAATCTTCACACAATCCTTTCCATATAGTCCACCTTTTATTGCTGTGACAGAAATTTCTCCTCCTGTAATCACTAGATCATCTTTGGAAACAACCCCATGTTTATAATTCCCTATAATCTCTAATGTTCCACTGCCATTGATCGTTAAATCAGCCTTACTGAAGATAACACCATCTAAATTATTATTTTCTTCCTCTAAGATATATTCTGTCCCATCACTCAACTTATTTTTTGTTCCTTCTTCTAGAGTTAGAAATACTTTATCTGCTTTTTTTACATAGAGAGGAGATTGCTTCTCACAATGTAATTCTAAATTTTTTAAAATAAGCTGGACTTTTTCTGTATCAGAAACATTCACTATAATCTGTCCTTCCTCACAGTTACCAGACAAAACATAGCTCCCTTCTTGTTCTATTGTTAAAATTGTTCCATTTATTTTTACTCCATTTCCCTCTGTTTCAATTCCAGTATCAGAAAATATAACTTTTGTCGCATCTGCTTCTTCATATCCTACTTCTAGATCTCTAGTTGTAAACTCTGTATCCCATACGATTTCCTCACTTTGTATTTCATTTGATATCTTTATTTCTTCTATTTCTGTTTTCGTAATAGTAGTTTCATTCTTCTCTATTACATCTATATTTCCCTGTGCTTGTGCTATTCCACAACCTGTAATTCCTATGATTAAAGCAAAATATACTCCGATATAATATAGTTTTCTTCTCATTTTTTGCCTCCTATAATTCTTCCTTCCCATATGATATTTTTCCACAAGAAATTTCTAAGTTTCCATTTCTACATCGCAAATCATCTAAGAACTTTTTTTCTTTGTTTATATCTTTCAAAATAATATGATAGTCTAATTTATATAAACTCCCCATATTCGCTGTACGCACCTGTAATAATTCTGATTGCTTTGTATACTCTTCAAATAAATCATCAAAAATTCCGGTATAATCTAATCCTTCTGGAATCGTAATCTTTAATGTTCTCTCTTTTTGCTTTGGTTCTCCAAAGCTTGACATCATATAAAAAATCTGAATCGCACTAATAATGAGTACAAATAAAATCGCGATTGCTAAATATCCCATTCCCGTCGCTAATCCCACTGCCATCGTTAAAAAAATACTGTTAATTTCTCTGGCATTTCCGGGAGCAGAGCGAAAACGAACTAAGCTGAAAGCTCCCATGACCGCTACACCTGTTCCTAAGTTTCCATTTACCAACATAATCACCATTTGCACGATCACTGGCATTAAAGCGATAGTCATGAAAAATCCTTTGCTGCTTTTATTTTTAAAAATATGTACTCCTGCAATCCCTGCTCCCAAAAGGATAGAGCAAAATGTACATACTAAAAATGTTTCAATAGAAAATTGACTAGAATTTTCACTAATTATAATACTCTGAAATATCTGATTAAGCACAAACAACACTTCCTTTCTGTTCTCTCTTTTTTTCTTGTAATTTCAGATAACCTTTTCCATATTTGGATAGGGAAACAGGATATATTTTTAATTGGTCTAGAAGTTTTGCCAACCATAATGGCATAGACCCTGCCATTTTTATTTCCATCAACCTCTCCTCTTCCTGTAAAATAGGATTTCCCCATATTTTCTGATATAGATGTAATTCTTCCTCTCTCCATAAAATATTTTTGTCAAAAGTGATTCTTAAATTAGGATCTTCTATCCCTGTTAAAGCGATTCTTTGATAAGAAATATACATAACAGGCATAATTTCCTGATAATATTTTAAAAACCAGTCAATTTCATTTGTGATTTGATTCTTTTTTTTAACAGAATGTTTCTCATATAAATAGTTCTCTGCCTCATATAATTTCATATCCACACGCCTTTTATAAACTACTCCCTTATATTTCTTCTTCAATTCCACAAATACTGTACCATCTATCTCTGTCATTCCATAACTTCTCAATCTCAGCTTTTCTTTATATATTGGCTTTTCTAAAGAATTTCTGATTAGCTGATAATTTGGAGTATCAAAATAAATATTACAAATATTACTTTTTCCAAACCGATCCATCTTACATCTGCCTTCTAAAAAAAGCATTAATGTTTTATATTGTATTTCTGTCAATAAATATTTTTTTTCATATCGTTTAAATGTATCCTGATAATCATTCATAAAACTTCCTCCTTGTATCTACTTGATACCCATTGTACTGCCCCTACTTAAAATTTACTTTAAAATTTTTTATTGAATCAAAAAAATGTATTATTTGTTTTTAACCTCTATTCTCTTCTACTTTCCATAAAATAAAAAAACGTATAGACTGACTTCTATACGCTCTAACATTGTGTAACCTATTCACAATTTCACCTTTCTATTGTTATTAGGTAATTGCGAAACTCTGAAAATTATATCAATACTAACCTTTTCAAAAATTCCTTCTGTATATCTCCTCACTTAAATTTCATAGCTTATCATAACACTCCCTTTTTTAAAAGTAGAACAGCCAGCCAATCAGCGAAGGCAGGGAAGTATTCCATAAGAAGCCCCTTGGAAGACGTCGGCACTTAGCAAACAGCCCAAAAGGGCTGTGCGCTTAGTACCGCTACGTCTGGAACGGAGCGAAAGCGCGGCTTCGCTGGAATACTTCCTTGCCGCAGCGTCCCCTTTATTTCTAAAGTAATCTAAACAATAACAAACACCTCATCAAAAAAGAACAATAAATTTTATTTTATTTCTATCCGTACTTTCTGCCCATATTTTTCCCTTATGACGCTCTACAATCGCCTTCGCCATCGCTAATCCGATTCCATATCCACCTGTTTCTCTCGCTCTTGAAGAATCCATACGATAAAACCGATCAAATAATTTATCTAACTCTTCCACTGGCACATCTTCCCCTATATTCTCTATCTCTAACCTGATTCCCTTTTTCTGCTGCCTCACTGTAATCTCAATATCACTTCTCTTATTAGAATACTTTATCGCATTATCCAATAAAATATTGATTAATTGCTGAATACTTTTTTCCTCTCCTACACACCATACCTCTGAATCTATATTTATCTTTATCTCCTTTTCCTCCGCCTGAGCTAAAACCTCAAACACTTCTGCTTCTTTTTTTACCAAATCATTCATGCAAAATCTAACAAACTCTAATTTCTCCTGTTCTTCCATTTTTGCCATATTCAAAAGTCCTTGTACTAATTCTGTCAATCTCTTTATCTGATGCCGAATACTCAAGATCCATTCATTCTCTCCCTCTAACAATTCCAATACATCTACATTTGCCGATATAATCGTGATTGGAGTTTTAATTTCATGTCCTGCATCAGAAATAAATTGTTTTTGTTTTTCTATACTCTCTGCCACTGGCTTTATCGCTCTTTTAGAAAAAATAAACACAAGAACAAACACAATCATCAAACTTATTATCATAATAATACATGACCAAAAACATACAAATGCGACCATAAATAATTCCTGATGACAATCTAAAAAAATCAAAAGAAAGGCATCTTCCTTTTCTATCAATAAAAATTTATATTGATCCATATAACCTTTCTTTTTGCCTGTTTCCATCACTTTCAGAGCATATTCTTGTGCTTCTTTAGAAGATATCGCAGCGATATGACCTGTATTTATTTCTTCTATCTGCTGATCCCTATTCCATTTCACAATAAAATATCTCGTTTCATAGGGCGTTTCTTCTGTAAAATGAATCCCCATCTCCATCATAATATTAGGTTTGACAGGCTTCTTTTTCTCTTTTTCTATTCTCGGAAATTTTCCATTATTCTCCGCTAATACATTTAATATATGATCCGTTCTATGTATCATCTGATAAAAATTCATAAAATTAATCGCACCAATAATTAAAAATAACACAAAACCAAAAGAAATCATAGCTATCTTTATAAATTTTCTTTGTAACTTTTTAATCATACTATCCCTCAAATGAGCATATATCCTGCTCCTCTAGATGCTTTTATCTCTACATCTGCTTCTAATAAATTCAATTTCTTTCTGAGATAAGAAATATAAACCCAAACCACATTGATTTCCGCCTCAGAATCATATCCCCATATCTTTTCCATAAACTGTTCTGTAGAAAATAATCGTTTTGGATGATTCATAAATAATTCCATCATCTGATATTCTTTATTACTCAAACGTACACTTTCCTTTTCTGTAGATAATTCAAAATTCTCTTTATTTAATATAAGATTTCCTACCTGTATCACATTGGGAGTGAATTCTGATTTTCTTCTAGTCATCGCTCTTATTCTGGCAAGCAATTCCCCCATCGCAAATGGCTTACTCAAATAATCATCTGCTCCCATATCTAATCCTGTTATTTTATCTTCTATTTCAGACTTAGCTGTCAATAATAAAATAGGGGTATTAATTTTATTTCTTCTTAGTTCCTTTAAAACAGTTAACCCATCCATCTTTGGCATCATAATATCTAAAATTATCACATCATAATTTCCTGTCTGTCCATAATCTAAGGCATCTTCTCCATGATAAACCACATCCACTGCATAATGTTCATGTTTTAAAATGGCTGTGAGCGCATTGGTTAATTCCCTTTCATCATCAGCTAATAAAACCCGCATCCTCTAGCTTTCCTCTCTTTCCTTTTCTATTAAGTCAAATCGGATATTCGCAATCCGCTTCGCTACTTGCTCATAACCTCATAG